>JAVCCS010000320.1 GCA_030765365.1 Candidatus Theseobacter exili | reverse complement strand
CCACATCAAACCGTTAGCATCTTTCGCTATACCGCTCGCACCTCCGACAAGTACCGTATCAGACTCAGCCCCAAGTAATCCCTGAAATGTCCAGTCCGGGCCTTCGATCTTCGCCCAATCCTGTTGTGCCATTAGGAAAAAAGCCGTAACAAACAGTAACAACAAAACCAATAACATTTTTTTCATAACTTCTTGTCCTTACATTAAATTTATTTTACTTAATCGCAAATAATCGTGAATTAATAAGGGCTGAATTGCCGCTCTCCGGTGGACTGCGATCAGGCGGGGGATAATCCAATAATGGGCTACCGAACATTTTTTTAAGAAAATACTCTCTTTTTACTTTATCACTTTTTTCATTTTTGTCACTGAAAAATTCGCGTCAGTAATCTTCAGTTGATAATTTTTAGAGATATTGTTCTTGCGTGATAGTTGCTTCAACATAGGTTCTTTTTTATCGATGTTTGTTTAAACGTTTGAACATTTAATTCAATAGTAATTTTTAAGCGCGATAAAGTCAAGCTTTTTTTTCCTGAATAATACCTGAAAAAGGAACACTAAAGCACTGGGCAAAATGGAAAATACTCGATTGCTCCTGAGTTCCATTTACAACGTTTCAATTTTGCGGATAAATATAAGTCCAAAATGCGCCCATCGGAACGGCGTATAAAACAGCGCTAGGTTTATTGCGATAAATTTACATTTTTCAATGGGCTATTTTCGGTACCTTGAAAGCTACAGCTGGCTTGTCCCGAAATAGTTGACAGCTAACACGATCGCAAACATACTCTCCGGGATTCCATAATAAGCGCCATCTGCAATTTGCATTGATTACTCTTTGTTCTAAAGCTGAACTAAATTGATGCGTTGGTCTGACAATAGATAAACACTCGCTTCTTGAGTGTCAACCTGTTTCGAGAAATATCTGTATGAGGGTAGTTTATAGAGACTGTTACGAAAAAAACTGAAGATATCACTTTTTAGAAGTCCAAAGTCATTTGGGTTTGTAATCTTTTCATCATCCTTTTTGCTTTTGCCTTTGTGTTAGTTTTCATATCAGAAAATAGAAGGAGGATTTGACAAGCATCCGATAGTTGTCCAATAATCCTTGCTAACTTTAAACTGTTGACAAAGAATCTGTTTAAATAAAGTTTGTTTTTATCGTTCTCAAAGCCTCTTTCAACCTGAGGTCGTATTTTCTGTAATAATCTTTGGGAAACCTTTGTATGGAGAGGAATAATTCCAAAATGGTGTTCGTCAATTAAAGGGCTGATATATAATTCTTGATAGCAGTTTCGATATAACCGGCAAGAGACACAACTATGATTATCTTCTGGGGAGATATAACAATGCATTTCAGTCTCAGAGTTGTAGCCATCCCATGATAGGGGGACACCCTCCAGACATTCAGGGCATCCGTAATCAATATATTTTTCTGGAGGATACATATTTTCACGAACCCTTGTTAACACAGCAGTCTGTGATTGTTTTCTCAACTCCATCTTCTGGTCGCTGCTGATATAGCCCATGTCTCCAACAGCGACATCGATATGAAGGTATAATTCATTTTGGGTTTTTTGAATCATCGGATATAAAAATTTCCCTTCATGAACATTGGCCGGTTCAATAAAACTGACAAGAGGTATCATAATGTTTTTTCCTCTTATATTTAGCCAAAGGCGCAAAGTATGTTTCTTATACCCGACAAAGTAAGGGCTTTGGCCACTCTTTTTGCTTCTCTTACCTTTAGCTGCTCCATTGGCGGTATACTCCCTGGGGCATTTGCAATCTACTGTGCAATTGCATTTTTTTTAGCATAGCCACTGCAACTTGCGGGCATATCCGTAGCATCTGGAACAGCAACGTTGATAATGGGTAATTTGACCGTATTTAAAAAGGTTAGTGTGAACAATCGAGTAATCTCTTCAAATCCATGAGGTTTCAAGTAGTTTCTAAATTCAGATAGAATACGATTTGTAGGTGTAGACCTCTTGTTTTTAAAATGGCAGAAATCCCGGAAGGCTCTCCTGTATTTGAATGCAGCACACACTTTATTGAACGAAGTAACTTCTTTGATCATGGTTATTACATGTGCTCTGTATAGTTGACTCGTTTTAAATGTTCTTAACCGTCCCTGAGTATTATAATTCTTAAATGGGAAAAGTAAATCTATCTCATCGTCAGGTATGTGAGATGAAATCTTTTCTAAAATAGGATCTACATCGAATCGTTGTTTTGTTTTCATACTCATATATTCCACTCCTCTCGGAGCAAAATATAGCAGATATTTAGCGTAAAATCAGATAAATAGGGCTTTTATTAGATCGATCAAATTATAGTCTGTTTATGCTTATTTATCAACTATTTACAAGTTTTTTCGTAACAGTCTCTAATAGCAAATAAAGAGCACATAATAAGGTAGGTAATTATTACTTTTGGAATATGTCTGGAATGAAATATCAAAGGATAAAATTTTAGCATAATTGCAATCAATATGCCTAATAGTGCCCCTGAAAACTGAAGCACATTCCTTTCTTGGAACGCTTTAAACAAATCAACCATAATTTACTCCAATCGGT
>JAVCCS010000231.1 GCA_030765365.1 Candidatus Theseobacter exili | reverse complement strand
GAAAGGGGAGATATTATTGCCTGGATCTACAAGAATGGCCAGGTTCTTTCAAGCAGGCAAGAAAAAGGTTGCTTGCTAATCAATGCATGGATTCCTTTATCTAGTGTGGAAAAGGTAAAAGAATTTCAACAGCCTCTTAGAGTAGAACTTTGACAATTCTCTTGACTTTTATGAGTTTTAAAAGAGAATATGCCATGTAATTAGAATGAAAAATAAAAGAATATATAATATATTAAGAGCATAAAGAGGGAAATAAAGATGTTAAAAAAATCTATTATTGGAATATCTATATTGTTAATAGGAATTAGTTTTTCAGGTTGTAAAACTTTTCCGCCAAAGGCAACACCTGTTGCAGATGACCAGATTCAACCTTATAACGAACCAATGTGGTCTGATTTTGTTAAGGACTATTATCCTGAATGGAGAAAGCATTACTGGACCGATAAAGAACTTTGGGGAAACCGAGGTTATATTGTAGGAACGCCACCGCTTTTACCTGAAGCAAAGGAAGAAGATTTTCGCTCCAGAGCAGGCGCAATTGGGCCTCCGGTGCAAATGTTGCATGATATTACAATACAGGAAGCACCAAAATATGATGAAATTGTTGTTGAAGAACCTGGTGGTCTTCCTGAACCTCTTAAATCTACCAGACATGTTGTATTGAAGGGTGAGTGTCTCTGGTATATAGCCGGGTATGAACATATTTATGGCGATCCATTGAAATGGCCTTTAATATACAAGGCTAATCGAAATAAAATCAAAGATCCTGATCTAATCTATCCGGGTCAGGTATTCGTTATTCCCAGGAATTGATAGAACATTTCCATGATCACTACACTACAGTTGTATGATTTCACACAATACAGTATCTTTACGGTTTTTCTTCTTGTAAATACAGGCATATTTGCATTGTCTTGTTATTTGAATCCATGAGAATAGATTTAAAAGAATAGTCAAATTCCAAATGAATGAAATTATTAAAATCAGTGATACCCGGCGAGCTCATTATCTTTATGGAAATGATGAAGATAATATTCAGATGATAGAAAAGAAATTTCATGTAAAGGTTGTTGTAAGAGACTGTGAGATTACAATTTCAGGGCGTTCCAGTAATGTTCAGAGAGCGAAAGTATTTTTTGAAGAACTGAATGCAATACGTAGTTTAGATTGTCCATTATCTAAGACAGATTTTGTGTATGCTCTTTCAACGCACGGTTCCCGTAAAAACATTTCATTAAATGATATATATTCTGATCGTATTAACGTATCGAATAAAAAGGGATATGTTATTCCTAAAACTAAAAATCAAAAAGAATATATTGATTCAATTCGTTCGCATGATATTGTTTTTGGAATTGGACCAGCCGGGACAGGAAAAACCTATCTTTCAATGGCTATGGCAGTTTCAGCTTTGCTTTCAGCTAAGTATTCCAGAATAATTCTTACTCGTCCGGCAGTTGAAGCAGGAGAAAGCTTAGGATTTCTTCCAGGCAATCTTCTTGAGAAAATCAATCCTTATCTGAGACCCCTTTATGATGCACTATATGATATGATTGAAATAGATAGGATACAAAAGCTGTTGGATAAGGGAGTTATAGAAGTTGCTTCTCTTGCATTTATGCGGGGAAGAACATTGAACGATTCTTTTATCATTTTAGATGAGGCTCAGAATACTACAATTGAACAAATGAAAATGTTCCTTACCCGCTTGGGCTTTAACTCAAAAGCGGTAATTACTGGTGACATTACTCAAATTGATCTTCCAAAAAAACATAATTCTGGACTTTTACAGGCTAATCGTATTTTTAATGAATTTGAAGGTATTTCAGTCCTTCATTTTAATGAGCATGATGTAGTAAGACATCCTCTTGTTCAAAGAATTGTTAAGGCTTACGAACAAGAGGACATGCGTATTCAATCTAGTAGAGGTAAAGAGGAATGAAAAGGTCCTGGCAGCCCGGTGTAAAAAAAGTTGCAACTAAAAAACGTAAAACAGCTGAACCTAATTTTTTAAGTGTACTTCTTGAACAGGGGTTTACCTTAAAGGCTTTAGGCTTACTGGTTCATATGCTAGTGTTGTTTTAATATTGTTGTTAGGAGGACGTTCAAGCCCGCGTGAAGAATTAGTACAGAGCCAGATAGCTCCTTTTGAATATTAATGCGCGTTTTGGATTTGAATATATAGATACAGAATCGACGGAAGCCCTAAAAGATGAATTAAGAAACAAGGCCCACCGAGTATACTCAATTGATAACAAAATTTATTCTACAGGGGAAAGTACCCTTCGGACTTTTTTTGCCAGGCTTTATTCATATAAAGCCGGAGACCATATCCCTCTTATGGAGAGCACATTAAAGCTAAAGGAGGATCCCTTTGGGAAATTTCTGGACGACGAAACCATAAATTTGCTTATGAAAAAATTTGTTGGAAACAAGGATTTAGAGGAAAAAATCATTCAGGTATTTCATGAAACTATGACTAAAGGTGTAGTAAGAGAGGACATTGAGGAGTCATTTTTTATTAAAAATCCAGAGAATAGAAAAATAAAACCTGTGACCAGAAATAATTTCTATTACAAGCGTAATATAAATAACAAAATAATAGAAAAATTGAAAAAAGTACTTGGGCACGGTTGGAAAGAAGATCAAATTGGCTCATTATCTCAGGTTATTCAACGCGTTATTAAAGAAAACGTCTTTTATGATGAATATGCTACAAAGACCTACAATGACGAGTTGGTGAACAAAGTGGAGCCTGTAGTGATATTTATTCAGGAAGGAGAGAGGATTCTTCTTAAAGGAGAAAAGGTAAAATTAAAACATCTAAGAATACTGGAAGCACAAAGGCAGGAACTTCTTAGGCGCAAAAGCGGGCTTGAACATGCTTTTTCCATTACAGGCCTAATCTTACTTATCACACTATTTTTTATTTTAGAAATAGAATATCTTAGACGATTTTTGCCTGAAATATTTTCCAGTAATTCAAGGCTTCTTCTTTTGGAGATTCTTGTCCTTATTACGCTGGCCTTAATGGCAATTTCTTTAAGAGTGGGAATATATTTCCCAATGGTGACATATTTAATGCCAATTTCTATTGCATCTATAATGATTGCAATTATGTTGGATATTAAACTTGCATGTTTTACAACTCTCCTCATAGGGGTTCTTGGAGGGTTAATGAAAGGTCAGAGCTTTTACTATCAGCTGATTGGTATTTCTGGAGGTTTGGTTGGAGCATATACTGCAGTAGGTATCAGAAAAAGGTCTCAACTTATTAAAGCAGGTTTTGCGGTTGGTTTGACATATTTTATTTCGATTTTTGCTGTGAGTATGTTATCCGGAGGTATGCCATTTTATATAATGCAAAAGTGTATTTGGGGTTTTTCCGGTGGCCTACTATCGGCTTTTGTTGTTATTGCTTTACTTCCTGCTGTTGAGATGCTTTTTCAAATAACAACAGACATTGGCTTACTGGAACTTTCTGACATGAATCATCCTCTTTTAAAACAGCTAATGCTAAATGCTCCTGGAACTTATCATCACAGCCTGATAGTAGGTCATCTAGCAGAAAGTGCAGCGGAGGCAGTAGGCGCTAATCCTCTTTTGGCCAGAGTTCAGGGATATTTTCATGACATAGGAAAACTTAACAAACCGGAGTATTTTACGGAAAATGAATGGAATATGGGAAGCCGGCACGATACGCTGAATCCAAGTATGAGTAGTTTAATAATAATATCACATGTTAAAGACGGGGTCGATCTTGCAGCAAAATATCGTCTTAACAGACAGATAGTAAATGCAATTCAACAGCATCACGGCATGAGTATGGTTTACTTCTTTTACAGGCGTGCTGTAGAACGTGCAAAGAAAGAAAACAGTAACGGTATTCAACAGGATGATTTTCGCTATTCTGGTCCTAAACCGCATACTAAGGAGATTGGAATATTAATGATGGCTGATGCAGTAGAAGCTGCTTCACGAAGTCTGTCTAACCCTACTCCTGCCAGAATTGAAAATATGATATCTGAGATAGTACAGGGAAGACTTCTTGATGCACAATTGAATGAGTGTGATTTGACTTTAAGAGAAATTGATATTATAAAAAAACGGTTTGTATACATATTAACAACTCAATTTCACTCCAGAATATCATATCCAGAACCATTAAATGAAAAAGAAAAAAAGAATGGAAAAAATGAAAATACAAATTCAAAACCGTCAGAGAATACTGGGAATTGATCAGGATAAAATTAAATCTCTCATTAGTGCAATTGTGGAGCAGGAAGGTATTACTGGAAATATAATAAGTTTGATTTTTGTTAATAATCATACAATTTCACGATTGAACCGAATTTATCTTAACAGAACCGGTCCGACAGATGTAATAGCATTCAATTTGCCATCTATTGATGATGATAAAATAGAGGAGACTGTTAGCGGAGAGATTTTTGTTTCAGCTGAACAAGCCAAGAAAAGATCCTCAGAGTTTGACCAAAGTCCTGAAGATGAGCTTGCATTGTATGTGATCCATGGTCTATTACATATCTGTGGGTATGATGATCACGACAAAGAAGAGGCATTGAAAATGCGGAGTAAAGAGAATGACATTCTGTCAGCCCATTGGAAAAGGAAATGTAAAACATGAAAAGAAGCAGGCTTGTTGATAGTTTTAACTGTGCCGTTGAAGGCTTGCTGTATGTGCTTAAAACACAACGTAATATGAAGATCCACCTACTTGTTGGAATAGCAATTTTGTTCAGTTGTATTATTTTTAAAGTTAGTGTAACAGACTTTCTTTTTATTACATTTGCAATAGCTTTTATTCTTGTTTGTGAGATGATAAATACCGGTATTGAATTGCTTTCTGATCTATTAGTTGAAACATACCATCCTCTTGTAAGAATCGTAAAAGACGTTGCGGCGGGAGCTGTTCTTATTGCTTCTGTAAATGCGGTAGTAACCGGGTATCTTCTTTTATATAAATATATTTCGGGACCTATCGAGATTGGTGTAGGAAGAATACTTGAGATTCCCTGGTACTGGACGTTTTTATGCCTTTTTGGAGTGATGATAGTTGCAATAGTGATAAAAATATTTCTTCATCGTGGAACACCTTTTTCTGGAGGAATGCCAAGTGCTCATGCTGCAATGGCATTTTCTATATGGATGATGGTTTCTTTAATCAGTAAGCAGCCCATTGTAGTTGCTCTTACTTTTGTTGCGTCTTTAATGGTAGCCCAGAGTCGCGTAGCATCAGGTATCCATAGTTTTAAGGAAGTATTTGCCGGTGGCGTACTAGGAGTATTGTTCACACTAATGTTTTTTCAACTATTAAGTAAATTCTAAACGGAAAGAGTTATGAAAGAATTTTTTATAATATGTCTGCTTGTTACAGCTTTTATTGTCACATATTTTACATTTCTAAGGGCTGTTCTAGGTTCACTTGGAACAGCTAAAATTATGGACATTCTTTATCCGGAAGCAGATATTCCCAAAGGTGATTTATTTCGGAAAGAACATGGTGAAAACCTGTTACTAAGTATTCTTTTTGGAGATCTCGTCTTTAGATTTATTTTAGCTGTGATTGTGGGCGCCGGGATGTTTTTTTCTATTAATAAGCATCAAGAAATATGGGTGCCAATACTAATAATAATTCCGCTTGTTTATCTGATGTTAATTGATCTAATTGTTCACGCTATTCAAAGAGAGGCTTTGTCAGAATTAGCCTCTCATATTCTTCCTGCATTGAAATTGATACGGCTGATCCTATATCCTTTGACTTTTCCGTTCTGGTTGTTATTACAGAAAGTGCAGGGAGAAAAAAAATGGAAAATTATTAGAAACTATATTGGACCATATGCAGATGATTTTATGGAAATTGTAGACGACGCACCGGAAGACGGTATTATTGAAGAAGAAGAAAAAGAAATGATTTCCAGCATTCTCGGCCTGAGTGATACAGTTGTTCGCGAAATTATGGTTCCTCGGATACAAATGACATGCATAGAGGAAGACCAGAATGTCGATGAGGTATTATCATTGATTAACGAAAAAGGTCATTCAAGAATACCAGTTTTTCGCAAAAATATTGATAAAATTGTGGGTATACTTTATGCAAAAGATTTATTAAGAGTATTTGCAGAGAATAAAAATGGTAATGCAGTTTCTCTTGTAAAAGACTTAATGAGAGAACCTTATTTTGTTCCTGAAACAAAGCATATTACCGACCAGTTACATGATTTTCAGAAACAGAAAACGCATATGGCGATAGTTGTTGATGAATATGGAGGAACATCAGGAATAGTTACAATTGAGGATATACTTGAAGAAATTGTGGGTGAAATTACTGATGAATATGATCAGGAAGAAGAAAAAGGAATTCAGGAAATAGAAAAATCAAAGATTTTTCTTGTTGGCGGAAGTGTTTTGTTAGATGAAATCGAAGAAGAAATTCCAGTTGAATTTCCTGAGCCCAGGGATTACGATACATTAGGCGGTTTTTTGTTCAGCGAACTTGAAAAGGTTCCGGATGAGGGAGAATCACATTTATATAATGGTTGGATATTCAAGATTGAATCTGTAAATGAACGCCGAATTGAAAGAGTAAAAATCCAAAAGGATTTTGAAAAAGGCAATACTGAAAAGAGAAAAAACCATGTTTAAGCGTATACGAGCTTTTTTTGTTACCGGCATACTTGTCCTTTTTCCTATTTTTATATCTTTTTGGATTTGCTCATGGCTTTTTGTATCCTTAACAAATTTCATTACAAAGGTTTTACCTCAATATTCCCATAATGCTCCGGGATTAAAACTTCTCTGGCGCATAACAGCTTTGATTCTTGTAGTATTAGTTATAACAATGGTTGGCCTTATTACTAGAATATATATTGGCAGAAAATTATTGCAATTTGGCGAAGCAATACTTGTCAGAATACCTATTTTCAGCAAATTCTATATAGCTGCAAAGCAGATAATTGAGGCTTTTCTTGGAAGTGACAGAACTGTTATGCGAAGTGTAGCAATGGTGGAGTATCCTAGAAAAGGGCTTTATACTATAGTTTTTATAACGGCTGAAACTTGTGCTGTAATCCAGGAGAAGACCAACAGAAAAGTTGTTAATGTATTTGTTCCAACAACCCCAAATCCAACATCAGGTTATTTGTTAATGGTTCCCAAAGAGGATCTTATTCCTTTAGAAATGTCTGTTGAAGAGGGTTTGAAGCTTGTGATTTCAGGCGGTACTGTTAATCCTGAACCAAGAAAAAATGTTTCTTCACAGAAAGCTGTTCCTGAAATTTCTGGTAAGGAGTCAGAAAATGCGTGAAAAACGCCTGCGTCAAATTTCCATGGTTCTTTCGAACTGGCTTGAGTCAGGTAAAGAATCGCGTCTTGCCGGCTATCTTCAAAGGTTTCATTCTGCTGATATTGCAGAGATATGTAAATTTATCGGGCACAAGGAAAAGCTTCGGGTTTTTGACTTTTTGCCGCCTGAAAAAATAGCGTGGGTATTATCCGAAATGGAATCGGTAGTTCGTCAGGACATTCTGAAAGAAATGGATGTTCATCTACTTTCTACCGTTATTGGCAGTATGCCTTCTGATGATGCAGCAGACCTGATTGCTGATGTTCCTGATGAAAAAGCAGAAGAAGTACTAAGTTCAATAAACAGGGAAGAATCTGAAGAGGTACAAAAACTTCTTGAATACGCTCCGGACAGTGCTGGTGGAATTATGACTGTTGATTTTGTTTCAGTCCCGGAGAATATTACTGCAGGAGAGACAATAAATCGAATGCGTGAGATGGAACCAAACGAACCGATATATAACGTTTTTGTTGTGGATGAATATCAGCGCCTTGCAGGTATTCTTACGTTAGATACCTTAGTTAGAGCTCCTGCAGAAAAACCTATTTCTGATATTATGAATAAAGATTTTGAAAAAGTTACTCCCTATGAAGATCAGGAAGAAGTTTCTGAAATAGTTAAAAAGTATGATTTAAATGCCCTTCCTGTTGTTGATGAGGACGGCCATCTTTTGGGCCGAATCACTGTTGATGACGTAATAGACGTTATCGAAGAAGAAGCTACAGAAGATATTCTGAAAATGGTAGGTACTAATGAAGAAGAACTACTTCGCAAATCGGTTTTTAAAATTGCCGGAATCAGATTGCCGTGGCTGTTTGTTACTCTGGCAGGGGAATTACTGACTTGCGGCTTACTGATGAGTTTTTCCAAGACTTTAACTCAGGCAATAGCGCTTGTTTTTTTTGTTCCGATAATTATGGCAATCGGCGGTAATATTGGCATTCAGTCGTCAACAATTGTTGTTCGCGGCTTGGCAACTGGTTCTATAGACTTTTCATTATTGTGGAAAGTGCTTTTTAGAGAGATGCGTGTTGGCATGATTATGGGGGTGACGTGTTCAGTTGTAGTAGGAACCGTTGCTCATTTCATAGGGGACACGCCTTTTTTAGGTATTATAGTTGCTGTTTCGATGTTTTTTGCAATAACAACAGCTGCAATGACTGGTACTCTTGTTCCATTATTATTCAAACGTTTTCACATTGATCCTGCAATTGCATCAGGCCCTTTTATTACTACGTCAAACGATATTACAGGACTTTTAATCTATTTTGCCCTTTCAACACTTTTGCTGAATCATATTAGTTAAGTGATTTTTAGATGCAGGAAAAAAAGCATATTATTAAAAAAGGATACTAATGCGATCAGAAGGAATTGTACTTCGAAAGGCAGCCTATTCGGAATCGAGCTTAATTGTAACTTTTTTTACAAGAGATTGGGGTAAGATCAAAGTGGCAATAAGGGGTGCTCGAAGACTGAAAAGTCCTTTTTCTTCTGCACTTGAGTTTTTTTTCAGAAATGAAATTGTTTTATCTGGCTCTCTTCAAAAAACAAGAGAAATACATTCCATCAGAGAATGCAGTGTGCTTCAACCTTTTTTGGGGTTAAGACAAACTCCAGAACGTTTTGCTGTTGCAGCTTATTGTGGTGAAATTCTGGAAAGTGTTTTACCTCTGGAGTCTAGGGAAGAAGACATATATGACTGGGTTTTAGATTATATGACTATTCTTGAAAAGGCTGAAGATGCCCTTATTATTGAAATGCTTGTCAGATACTTTGAAATAAACATAATTAAAAAACTGGGGCTTCTTAATGATATTAAACAATGCAGGCTTTGTGGTAAACAAGGAGCTCTTTCTGCTTCACATGGAAAGGAAATGCTGATATGTAAAACATGTGCTTCCGGCAGCACAGAGTTTATACAGGCTGGAACTCTTGCTATTGCACATCAGCTTTCAATATCCGGTCCTGGCAGAATCCGAAATTTACAATCTTCTGTTGTGCAACGACGGGAACTTGAAAGGCTCGGATATTTATTTGTTGACTCTGTTTTAGAGAAAAAGATAAAATCTCGCGAATTTCTTATGAAATGTATTCACAAACAAAAATGAATACTAGTTAATAATTAATAGTGTTTCTCATTAACAACAAGGTTTTTTTAGATGGGAAACGCACTGAGGAGGGTGATTATTGAATTTTCAGGATTTGATACTTGAACTTAGCCGATTCTGGGCCAATCACGGATGTGTTCTTACTCAACCGTCCGATCAACAGGTCGGGGCAGGAACATTTAATCCAATGACTTTTTTTCGTGTATTGGGTCCCGAGGACTGGAAAGTTGCTTATCCTCAATCTTCCAGACGGCCAACTGATGGGCGTTATGGAGATAATCCCAACCGTCTTTATATGCATCATCAATACCAGGTTATCCAAAAACCTTCTCCAGATAATATACAGGATCTTTATTTGGAAAGTCTAAAAGCAGTAGGTATTGATTACTGCAAACATGATATTCGTTTTGTTGAAGATGACTGGGAATCTCCTACACTCGGTGCGACGGGATTGGGCTGGGAAGTATGGTGTGACGGTATGGAGATAACTCAATTTACATATTTTCAGCAGGTTGGAGGAATTGAGTTAAGACCCATAAGTGTCGAGTTAACATATGGGCTTGAGCGTATTGCTATGTATCTGCAAAACGTAGACAACGTTTTTGATCTAGCATGGTCCGATACAGTCAAATATGGGCAGGTACGTCACAAAGATGAGTTTGAATATTCCAAATACAGCTTTGAAGATGCCGATATAAAATTACATTTTCATTTGTTTGAGGCATCCGAGAAAGAGGCTGTTGATTTACTTGATAAAGATCTTCTTATTCCTGCGTACGAATGTGTTTTACGCTGTTCTCATTTATTTAACGTTTTAGATGCACGAAAAGCAATAAGCGTAACAGAAAGAACCGGTTATATAGCCAGGATCCGTGATTTGGCAAAAAAATGTGCTGAAACCTATGTGAAACGGCTTGAGCCTGTTCTGAAAGGAGAAAATGAATGAGCAAAAACCGTGATTTTCTTCTTGAGATAGGAACCGAAGAGATTCCTGCCGGCTACCTTGCCGAATCAGCATGCCAGCTTGTTGAAAAAATGAAACAGATGTTAGATAACGAAGCTATTGGATGCCAGGGTGAAATAAAATGTTTTTATACTCCCAGAAGATTAGTGCTTTTTATTGGGGGACTTGATCTCAAACAGAGTATTAGGTTTGAAACTGTTAAAGGACCGCCTGTTAAAGTAGCCTTTTTAGAAGATGGGCAACCTTCAAAAGCTGCAATTTCTTTTTCAGGTAGAATGGGTATCCCTGTAAAAAAACTGGAAACTGTTAAAACTGACAAAGGCAGTTATGTTGTTGCCCGCAAGGAAGTTGGAGGACAAAATACTTCTGAAATACTTATAAAAAGAATTCCGGAAATAATTACAGGAATTGCATTTCCTAAATCAATGAGATGGGGAACTGGTGAAATATATTATGCGAGACCAGTAAGATGGCTTGTTGCAGTATTTGGTGCTGAGCATTTGAAAATATCATTAGATGGTATTGAATCATCGCCGGAATCATTCGGCAACAGACATATGGGTAATATTGCAATACCAATTAATAACGCTGATATTTCATCTTACATAGATAGTATGAAGAAAGGCGGAGTTATTGTAGATCCTGAGCAAAGAAAGGCAAAAATATGTAAAAAAATTAAAGCTCATGAAGCTATAACTGGCAGGAAGTGGGATGGAGATCAAAGTTTACTTGATACTGTTACCAATCTTGTTGAATCGGTTGAGCTGGTTGAGGGATCTTTTGACAGTAATTTTCTTTCAATTCCGGAACCGATTTTGGTTACATCTATGAAATCCCACCAGAAATATTTTCCTCTGTCAGACGCTTCAGGAAAGCTTACTAACAGATTCCTTGTTGTCCATAATGGATCTGAAGAAATTGAAGATGTTGTAGTACAAGGAAATGAGCGTGTCCTTAACGCCAGGCTTAATGACGCAAAATTCTTTTGGGAAGAAGATCGAAAAATTAAATTGAGTGATAGGGTAGAAGATTTAAAAAAGACTGTATTCCAGGAAAAACTTGGAAGCTATTTTGATAAAATTCAAAGGATTCGAAGTACTGCAGGGTATTTGGCAAAACAATTAAATCTGTCTTCAAAAGATGAAAATAATTTAGACAGATCAGCCTTTCTGTCAAAAGCTGATTTATTAACAGAAATGGTTGGTGAGTTTCCTTCTCTTCAGGGAATAATGGGCGGTGAATATGCAAGGGTAGATGGTGAAGAAGATGTTGTTGCACTTGCTTTAAACGAACAGTATTTGCCCAGATTTTCTGGTGACAGACTGCCTTCAACATTAACAGGCGCATTACTGGCGCTTTCTGACAAGGCAGATACAGTAGCTGGATGCTTTTCTGCTGGACTTATTCCTACAGGATCACAGGATCCCTATGCGCTCCGGAGGATGTCTCTTGGAATGATTAGAATCCTTGAAGACATGAAAATAATGATTAATGTTACTGACCTTTTCAAGCAGGGACTCAATTTATTCAAAGGAGACGTTGAAACTGTTCATACTTCTCTTATGACCTTTTTCACAGAAAGAGTATCCAACTATTATCTTAATAAAGATTACGCATATGATGTTATAGAGGCAGTAATTTCTACAGGATTGGATATCATGTCAAACATTTCACAAAAGCTGGATTCACTTAGTGCGATTCGTGAAAAAGCATGGTTTCAAGATGCAGTTACTATTATTGAAAGAACTCAAAATATATTAAAGGGTGCAGGGACCATATCAGGAAACATAGACGAGACGTTGTTTAATGAGAAAGAGGAGCTGGAACTTAATAGTCTTTTGAAAAATGCAGAGAAAATTATTAAAGAATACCTTGAAAAGAAAGATTATTCTGAGCTAACAAAGGAATATGCAAAAATATTTTCAGAACCCGTACATCGTTTCTTTGATAAGGTGTTAATCAATGTTCCTGATAAAGCTGTGCGGGAAAACAGGTTATGTTTGATGAAAGCAATTAATGATTTATACACAAAAAAAGTTGCTGACTTATCCAGGATTGTTCAGGGAGTCAACAGGTCGTAAATAAATAAAATAACTTGCCAGAAATGGTTTTTTTCCTGATTATCTAACAGTTGTTTTTTATAGAAATCACATACTTAAAATTAATTATTCATAACAAATAAATTATTATGGAAGGAGTACTATTAGTAATGAACAACAAATACATTTATCTTTTTGGCGGAGGGCAATCAGAAGGTAAGGCTGAGATGAAAAACCTTCTTGGCGGAAAAGGAGCCAACCTTGCTGAAATGAGTAATCTAAAGATACCTGTTCCTGCAGGTTTTACTATTACAACTGAAACTTGCGTAAATTATTTCAAAGAAGGTGGCAGGTATCCTGATGATTTTCAGGCAAACGTAAAGAAAGCCATGTCTTCAGTTGAGGATATCATGGGAGCTAAATTTGGTGATACAGCTAATCCTCTCCTTGTTTCAGTCAGGTCGGGAGCAAGAGTCTCAATGCCTGGCATGATGGACACAGTTTTAAATTTAGGTTTGAACGATAATACGGTAAATGGAATTATTGCAAAATCCGGGAATGAAAGATTTGCATGGGATTCATATCGCAGGTTTGTCCAGATGTATGGTGATGTAGTGATGGATATGAAACCTGAATCTAAAGAGGAAGAAGATCCTTTTGAAGTAATTATTCATGCAAAGAAGGAAGAAAAAGGTGTAGAGCTGGATACTGATCTTAACACCGACGACCTTAAAGATCTCGTAGTATGTTTCAAGAAGATGATACGAGAGAAGAAAGGCATTGATTTTCCTGCAGATCCCTGGGAACAATTATGGGGTGCAATTAACGCAGTTTTTGGATCCTGGATGAATGAGAGAGCCATTACATACAGGAAGATCAATGGCATTTCTGATGATTGGGGTACAGCTGTAAATGTACAGGCAATGGTTTTTGGAAATATGGGAGATGATTCTGCGACAGGTGTTGCTTTTACACGTGATCCTGCTACAGGCGAAAAGATATTCTTTGGAGAATATCTAATAAATGCACAGGGTGAAGATGTTGTTGCAGGAACCCGGACTCCACAACAAGTTACTTTAGAAGGTTCAAATAGATGGGCTGCATCAAACAGTATTGCTGAAGAAGAGCGTGCAGGAAGTTTCCCTTCATTGGAGGAGAGCATGCCTGAAGCATATAATGAGCTTGTTTGCGTGTACAAGTCTTTAGAGGATCATTATCTGGACATGCAGGACATCGAGTTTACCATTCAAAAAGGTAAACTATGGATGCTTCAAACCAGGACAGGGAAGCGCACAGCGGAAGCAGCTGTAAGAATTGCAGTTGAAATGGCAAATGAAGGAATGATTGATCAGAAAACGGCTATCAGACGTGTTGAACCTTCACAGTTGGATCAGCTGCTACATCCCCGTTTTGATCCAAAAGCTGTAAAAAAGATTTTGGCAAAAGGTTTACCGGCTTCGCCGGGTGCATCATCAGGAAGAATTGTATTTCATGCAGATGATGCTGAAGAATGGGTTAACCGCGGAGAAAAAGTTATTCTAGTGAGAACAGAAACATCACCTGAAGATATTGGTGGAATGAATGTAGCTGAAGGTATTTTAACTGCTCGCGGAGGTATGACATCACATGCTGCCGTTGTCGCACGTGGAATGGGAAAGTGCTGTATTGCCGGTTGTGGTGCTTTAAAAATAGATTATGTAAAGAAACAGTTTGAAGTGGATGGAAAGGTTTTCAAAGAAGGAGATGCTGTTTCTCTTGATGGTTCAACAGGTGAGCTGATGGAAGGTGTAATCCCCACTATTGATACTGAATTGTCAGGTGATTTTGGAAAGTTGATGGAATGGGCAGATGAAATAAGAAGGTTGAAAGTAAGAACTAATGCAGATACACCTAATGATTCAAAAGTAGCAAGAGGATTTGGAGCAGAAGGAATTGGCTTGTGCCGGACTGAACACATGTTTTTTGAAGGAGACAGAATAAAAGCAGTTCGTGAAATGATTCTTGCTGATGATCTCGAGGGCAGGAAAAAGGCACTTGCAAAACTTCTTCCAATGCAGAAATCGGATTTTCTTGGTATCTTTGAGGCCATGGAAGGGTTGCCGGTAACTATTCGTCTTCTTGATCCTCCTTTGCATGAGTTTGTTCCTCATGAAGAAGAAAACCAGGCTGAAATGGCTAGGGAAATGGGCGTTTCTCCAGAGGTGGTAAAAAGCAAGGTTGAGTCATTACATGAATTTAATCCCATGCTTGGACACCGGGGTTGCCGCCTTGGAATAACGTTTCCGGAAATAACTGAGATGCAATCTCGTGCAATATTTGAAGCGGCATGCGAACTTACCAAAAAGGGAAAAAAGGTTTATCCTGAAGTAATGGTTCCATTAATTGGAACAGTGAACGAATTTGTTAACCAGAAGGAAATAATTGAATCTGTAGCTCAGGAAGTAATTAAAGCATCGGGTGTTGAGTTGGAATATTTGATTGGTACAATGATTGAGATTCCAAGAGCAGCTTTAACAGCTGATCTAATTGCCAAAGAAGCACAGTTTTTCTCATTTGGAACAAATGACCTGACACAGATGACTTTTGGGTATAGTCGCGATGATGCTGGTGTTTTTCTTACAGAATATGTAGAGAAAAAGATACTTCCTCAGGATCCTTTTCAGGTATTGGATAGGGAAGGCGTTGGACAATTGGTGAAAATTGGTATTGAAAAAGGTCGTTCTTCCAAGCCTGATTTAAAAGTTGGGATTTGCGGAGAACATGGCGGGGAACCTAGTTCAGTTGAATTTTGCCATATTGTGGGAATGGATTATG
>JAVCCS010000150.1 GCA_030765365.1 Candidatus Theseobacter exili | reverse complement strand
GATTATGGGTTTATAGAAACACCATATAGAAAAGCAACCAAGGGGAGAGTGACAGAAGCAGTTGAATATATTACAGCTGATAAAGAGGAGAAATATATTATCGCTCAGGCTAATGCTCCTCTTGATGATAAGGGTTTCTTTACGGCAGACCTTATTTCTGTTAGGCATGGCGGTGAATTTAGAAAGGTTCCTCCTGCGGAAGTAACTCACATGGATGTTTCACCAATGCAGCTTGTGAGTGTTGCCGCAGGGTTAATTCCATTTTTGGAGCATGATGATGCAAATAGAGCTTTAATGGGATCAAATATGCAGAGGCAGGCCGTGCCTCTTTTAACAACTGAAAGCCCATTAGTTGCTACCGGGATGGAAAAGCGGGCAGCTGAGGATTCCGGTGTAGTAATTCTTGCTGAAGAAGATGGAATTGTAACTCTTGCAGATGCAGATAAGATAGAAATAGGTTTAAAGCAATATATTCTGAAAAAATATATCCGTTCCAATGCAGGAACGTCTATTAATCAAAAACCTCTTGTTCGCAAGGGCGATCAGGTTAAGAAAGGTGACGTTATTGCTGATGGAATGGCTACTAAAGATGGAGAGCTGGCGCTTGGGCGAAATGTGCTGGTTGCTTTCATGCCCTGGGAAGGATACAACTTTGAGGATGCTATTTTGATTAGCCAGGGGATAGTAAAAGAAGATAAGTACACTTCTATCCATGTTGAAGAGTTTGAAATAGGGGCACGTGATACAAAATTGGGAAAAGAGGAAATCACAAAAGATATTCCAAATGTTGGTGAAGATGCTCTTAGAAATCTCGGAGAAGACGGTATTATTCGTCTTGGTGCAGAGGTGAGGCCCGGAGATATTCTTGTCGGGAAGATTACTCCTAAAAGCGAAACAGAACTAACCCCTGAAGAAAGGCTTCTTAGAGCTATTTTTGGTGAGAAGGCTGCAGACGTTAGGGACGCTTCACTTAAGATTCCTTCCGGGACGGAAGGAATTGTTATTGATGTAAAGACTTTTTCAAGAAAAGATAGAGCAAGAAGCGATGAAGAACGCGCAGAAGAAAGAACTAAACTCAAGGAAATAAATGAAAATTACAAAAACAAATGTGCAGTTGTTGACAAAGATATTTTCTCAAGAATTCGCGAGTTGATTTTAGGCGAGAAGCTTGATCTTGATATTATAAACACAGTTACCGGGGAGATATTTATTCCTGCCGGAACAAAGCTTTCCACGTCTGTGCTGGAAAAGATGGAAGTAATACGGTATGAGAACTTGGAAATGGGAGAAAGTGCTCAGAGAGAAAGTATTCGTAAAATACTATGGGAATACCGTTATAAACTCGAATCAATTCAAAGTGCACATGCCCTGGAGATTGAAAAGCTGAGAAAAGGCGATGAGCTTGAACCTGGAGTTATCAAAAAGGTTAAAGTTTACATTGCAACAAAAAGAAAGCTTTCTGTCGGTGACAAAATGGCTGGTCGTCACGGGAATAAGGGAGTGATTGCTAAAATAGTTCCCGAGGAAGACATGCCTTTTCTGGAAGATGGAACACCTGTTGAAATGGTATTGAATCCATTGGGAGTTCCATCCCGAATGAATGTTGGCCAGGTTCTTGAAACACATTTGGGTTGGGCGGCAAAGGCTTTAGGTTTAAAGGTTAAGACGCCTGTATTTGATGGAATTACCGGCGGGGAAGTCAGGGACTTGTTGGAAAAAGCAAAGCTTCCTGTTGATGGTAAATCGATCTTAAAGGATGGTCGTACAGGAGAAGCTTTTGACCAGAGGGTAGTTGTTGGATACCTGTATATGTTGAAACTGGCTCATTTGGCGGCCGACAAAATACATGCGCGAGCTACGGGCCCTTATTCTCTTGTTACACAACAGCCTTTAGGTGGAAAAGCGCAGTTTGGAGGGCAACGTTTTGGAGAAATGGAAGTCTGGGCACTGGAATCTTATGGAGCTGCCTATACACTGCAAGAAATCCTAACCGTAAAAAGCGATGATGTTGTTGGCCGTACAAAAATGTACGAATCTATTGTTAAGGGAGATAACATTACCGAAGCAGGTACACCTGAGTCGTTTAATGTTTTAATTAAGGAAATACAGAGTCTGGCGTTAGATATCAGACCGGAATAATAAGGGAGTCGAGATGATTGAGGGAATAAGCGAAAAGCGTATGATTTTCGGGTTTGATGGAAAACCGACGTTCGAGAAAGTTTCCATTAGAATTGCATCTCCTGATGTAATTCGCTCGTGGTCCCGTGGTGAGGTTAAGAATCCAGAAACAGTTAATTACCGAACATTTAAACCTGAAAAAGGCGGTTTATTTTGTGAACGTATATTTGGACCCACGAAAGATTGGGAATGTAGTTGTGGAAAATACAAGAGAATAAAGAACAAAGGCATCATATGTGACAGATGTGGCGTTGAAGTCACTCAATCAAAAGTGCGTCGTGAACGGATGGGGCATATTGAACTAGCTGTTCCTGCAGCACATATATGGTTTTTTAAAACAATGCCTGGTCGTTTAGGCAATATACTGGGAATATCTACACGCACACTGGAAAGAACGCTATATTATGAAGATTACATAGTAATTGAACCGGGTGCCTCGCCATTAAAAAAGAAACAGATCATAAGTGAAAGTGAATATAGAGAGACAGTTCAGAAATACAAAGCGACGGGATTTATTGCAAAAATAGGCGCCGAGGCTGTACAGGAATTACTCCAAATGGAAGATCTTGAGGCTTTGTCCGTATCGTTACACGGTGAATTAAACAAAACAAAAAGTCAGCAGGCAAAGAAGAAGATTAGCAAAAGGCTCAAAATTGTTGAGGGGTTTAGGAAATCAGGAAACAAGCCCGAATGGATGATTCTGAATGTTATTCCGGTTATACCGCCGGACTTAAGGCCTCTTGTTCCTCTTGAAGGAGGGCGTTTTGCAACATCAGATTTAAACGACCTCTATCGTCGCGTAATTAACAGAAATAATCGGCTTAAAACAATATTACAGCTGAAAACACCGGATGTTATTGTTAGAAATGAAAAACGAATGCTTCAGGAAGCAGTAGATGCGTTATTTGATAATGGAAGACACGGACGACCTGTTCTTGGTTCAGGAAATAGGCCTTTAAAATCTTTGGCTGATATGTTGAAAGGAAAGCAGGGACGGCTTCGTCAGAATCTTCTTGGTAAACGTGTTGACTATTCAGGACGGTCTGTGATTGTTGTAGGGCCGGAACTTAAGCTGCATCAATGTGGTTTGCCAAAAAAGATTGCCTTGGAGCTTTTTGAACCATTCATTATTAAAAAGCTTAAAGACAGGGGTTTTGTTCATACAATCAGAAGTGCAAAAAAGATGATTGAGTCAGGAGCTTCAGAGGTTTATGACATTTTGGAAGAGGTAATTAAGGGACATCCTGTTTTATTGAATAGAGCACCAACGCTTCACCGCCTTGGTATTCAGGCTTTTGAACCTTTGCTGATAGAAGGAGAAGCTATTAGAATTCACCCGTTGGTTTGTACGGCGTTTAATGCTGACTTTGATGGTGATCAAATGGCAGTACATCTCCCTCTTTCTGTTGAGGCACAGCTAGAAGCCAGGCATATAATGCTTGCTCCTCACAATATATTTTCGCCGTCAAGCGGAAAACCAATATTGACGCCTACTCAAGATATAATCCTTGGTTGTTATTATTTAACAAAAGATAGAAATCCCAAGGCAGATGTAAAGAAAATCTTTTCAGACATGGATGAAGTCATACTTGCTTATAGTGAAAAGGTCATGGCTGTACACGATAAGATAAAAGTTAGAATTGAAGGGGAGCTGGTAACAACAACCGTAGGACGAGTTTTGTTTAATCAGATTTTTCCATTGGAAACAGGCTTTATTAACGAAGAGATTAACAAGAAAAATTTGAGTAAAATCATCACTAGATGTTCTTTAGAAATGGGCAATGAAATAACTGTTGAAGTTTTGGACAAACTTAAAACTCTTGGTTTTACCGAAGCAACACTTGCAGGAATTTCTATTTCAATGGATGACATGCTTATCCCTGAAGATAAAAAGACTATTATTAAAAAAGCCCAGAGTGAGTTAGAAAGAGTACGCCAACAGTTTCAGGCTGGAAGCATCACAGAGGGTGAAAGATATAACAAAATTATTGATATTTGGACCCATGCCACGGATCAGATTGCAGAAGCCCTGTTTAAGGATCTTCGTGAGAACAAAGGTAAGGATGAAATGAATTCGCTTTTTGTAATGGTTGATTCCGGAGCTAGGGGAAGCAAACAACAGATTCGCCAGCTGGCGGGAATGCGTGGCCTAATGGCTAAACCTTCCGGCGAAATTATTGAAAGTCCAATTACTTCGAATTTCAAGGAAGGACTGACAGTTCTTGAATATTTCATATCAACACATGGTGCAAGAAAGGGTTTGGCTGATACGGCATTAAAAACAGCTGATTCCGGGTACTTAACAAGAAGGTTAGTAGACGTAGCGCAGGACGTCATCATTACCGAGGAAGATTGTGGAACCTTAAATGGAATCGATGCACAGGCAATTTTTGAGGGAGATGAAGTTGTTGTACCTCTAAAAGATCGTATTACTGGCCGATATACTATAGACGATATTCTTCACCCAAGAACGCATGAGGTTTTGGTTCAGGCAGATGATGAGATTAATGCTGACTTTGCTCTTGTGCTTGAAAAGGCAGGGGTAGAATTTGTACGGATTCGTTCCACGTTAACTTGTGAAACAAGACATGGTGTTTGCCAGAAATGTTATGGTAAAAACTTGGCCAACGGAAAGCTTTCTGAGATTGGTGAGGCGGTAGGTATTATTGCTGCTCAATCAATAGGTGAGCCGGGCACACAATTAACGATGAGAACCTTCCATATTGGTGGAACTGCGACCCAGGCATTTAAGCAGCCTCAGATTGCAGCGCGTAATACAGGGCGTGTTAAATATAATGACTTGAGGTTTGTTGAAAATAATGAAGGAAAGTTTGTTGTACTTAATAAAAACGGGACAGTAACCATTTTAGATGATCAGGAAACAGAACTTGAAAAGCATGCAGTAATGATTGGTGCCATGTTGAGTGTTCCTGATGGTGGTGAAGTTAAAGAAAAAACAGTTTTTATTCAATGGGATCCATATAATGTGCCAATTCTTTCTGAACAAAAAGGACTTGTTCAGTTTGAAGATTTTCGGGAAGGTATTACTGTCAAAAGTGAGATTGAAGAACTTACTGGTTTAATGAAAACGGTAGTAACAGAGCACAAAGAAAATCTTCATCCCCAGATAATTATTGTTGATGAAAAGACAAAGGAAACTTTAGGTTATTATTCTATTCCTGCTGGAGCACATGTTGTCGTAACGGAAGGACAACATATGGAAGCAGGTGCTCTTTTAGCAAAAACACCAAGAAAAATTACTAAAACAAAGGATATTACCGGAGGACTACCTCGTGTGGCCGAATTATTTGAAGCACGTAGGCCAAAGGATGCTGCAGAGATTGCGAAAATTGATGGTGTTGTAGAATTTCGCGGTACAATAAAAGGTAAACGAAGTGTAGTTGTAAAAGATGAAAAAACTGGAATTGAAGAAGAACACCTGATTCCACACAAAAAACACCTTACTGTCTACAAGGATGATTATGTTAAAAAAGGACAACAGCTTACTGAAGGACCAATAACACCACAGGAGATTCTTCAGGTTTGTGGACCAAAGGAATTGCAGGAGTACCTTGTTGACCAGGTACAAGAAGTCTACAGGTTACAAGGGGTTGAAATAAATGATAAGCATATAGAAATTATTATTCGTCAAATGTTGCGTAAAGTAACTATTACCGACCCAGGCGAAACTAAATTTCTCTTTAGCGAACAAATAGATAAAAATATTTTTAAAGAAGAGAATGAACGAGTTCAGGCGCAAGGTGGAAAATCTGCTGAGGCATCGCCTCTTTTGCTTGGTATCACGAAAGCTTCTTTGGGTACTGAAAGTTTTATCTCGGCAGCATCGTTTCAGGAAACAACAAGAATTTTAACTGAAGCAGCGGCAGATGGTAAAGTTGACACCCTAAAAGGATTTAAGGAAAATGTAATTATGGGACACGTTATACCTGCGGGAACAGGGACACAGAAATATAGAAAAATTCGTGTAACCCAAACTGAACCGGAAACATTATCAGAAAATATTCAGGAAGAAGTTTTGTCTTCTTCAAGTTCAGAATCAAAAAAACAATAAATTAGGGAGAAGATGTTTTATGCCAACAATTAATCAGCTTGTAAGAAAAGGGCGAAAACACGCAACCAAGAAGTCAAAAACGCCAGCTATGAATGCTTGTCCTCAAAGAAGAGGCGTGTGTCTTCAGGTGAAAACTGCGACTCCAAAGAAACCGAACTCCGCGTTAAGAAAGATTGCCCGTATCAGGCTTACAAATGGAATGGAAGTAACTTCCTATATACCTGGTGTTGGTCATAATCTTCAAGAGCATTCTATTGTTCTAATCAGAGGGGGTCGAGTAAAAGACCTTCCTGGTGTTCGGTATCATGTTGTACGGGGTACATTGGATACTATGGGAGTTCAGGATAGAAAACAGGGACGCTCTAAATATGGAGCTAAAAGACCTAAGTAAAAAGAAGTATATATACAGTTGTAACTAGGGAGGGAAAAGATGTCCAGAAGACGTATGGCTGTAAAAAGGCCCATCGTTCCGGATTGGAAATACAATAGTGTGCTTGTGACGCGATTTGTAAACTGTCTTATGCTAGAAGGCAAAAAGTCCAAGGCGGAAGCGATTTTCTATGGAGCAATGGATTTAATTGAAAAGAAAATGAAAGAGGATCCTCTTGAGGTGTTTCTTCAGGCGATTCAGAATACAAAACCCATGCTGGAAGTAAAATCTCGTCGTGTGGGTGGTGCGACCTATCAAGTTCCTGTTGAAGTTAGCACTGACAGAGGCACCGCTTTAGCTATTCGCTGGATACTTTCCTCTGCAAGAGGAAAAAAAGGAGTGCCTATGGGTGCAGCCCTTGTGAGTGAAATTCAGGATGCTTATAAAAAGCAAGGTGCTGTTATCAAAAAGAAGGAAGATACGCATAAAATGGCAGAAGCCAACAGGGCTTTTGCGCATTATCGATGGTAAAAGTAAAAAACGTTAAATATTTTGTTGATTAGGCATAAGGAATCAGGTATAGTACCCGCTTTGGCTTGCTGAAAGACAGCATTCATCGCACAACAACTTAGATGATAGGGTGGATATTGTAAATGGTCGGAAACATAAACATCGCCGCATTGAGCGAAAGGAAAAATAGGGAAAATAGTGACAAGACAGTTTTCATTGGAACAAACGCGCAATATAGGCATAATGGCCCACATAGATGCGGGCAAGACGACCGTTACAGAAAGAATTCTTTACTATACGGGAAAGGTTCATAAAATAGGAGAGGTTCATGACGGTACCGCTGTCATGGATTGGATGGAACAGGAGCAGGAGAGAGGTATCACGATAACTTCTGCTGCAACAACCTGTTACTGGTGTGGTCATCGAGTAAATATTATCGATACCCCCGGCCATGTCGACTTTACAGTTGAGGTGGAACGTTCTTTGAGAGTGTTGGATGGAGCTATCGCAACGTTTTGCGCTGTTGCAGGTGTAGAGCCTCAATCCGAGACCGTTTGGCATCAGGCTGATAGATACAAAATTCCGCGTATTGCCTTAATAAATAAGATGGATCGAGTTGGGGCAGATTTTAATGGCGCAGTTATCCGCATTAGAGAACGGTTAGGGGCTAACGCCGTTCCCGTGCAGATGCCGTTGGGTGAGGAAGAAAATTTCAAAGGAATAATTGATCTTATAAGCATGAAGGCTTTGGTTTTTCATGATGACAGCTTGGGTGCTAAATTTGACGTCATAGATATCCCGGAAAGTTATAGAGAAGAAGCTGAGATGGAAAGAGAGACTTTGCTTGAATCTCTCGCGGATCATGATGAAGATATTTTACATGCTGTTATTGAAGGGCATGATGTTCCTCCGGAACTTCTTATAAACTCAATTCGTAAGGCTACTTTAAAGAATGAATTAGTACCGGTGCTTTGCGGATCAGCTCTTAAAAACAAAGGAATACAGCCGTTGCTTGATGCAATTATAAGTTTTCTTCCTTCTCCATGTGATGTGCCCCCTGTAACAGGGATAAATTTTCACGGGAAAGAAGAAACCAGAGAAGCTAAGGATGAAGAATCCTTCGCAGCTTTGGCCTTTAAAATAGTTTCAGATCCTTATGTTGGTCGTCTTTGTTATTTGCGTGTTTATTCGGGCAAGTTAGAAAAAGGATCAATGGTGTATAACGCGACAAAAGAAAAAAAAGGGCGCATTGGTAGGATTCTTCATATGCACGCGAATCGCAGAGAAGACCTCGAAACAGTATATGCCGGAGACATTGTAGCAGCAGTTGGGTTAAAAAACACCTCGACAGGCGATACCGTTTGCGATCATGCTCATTCGTTGATACTTGAATCAATAAAGTTTCCGGAACCGGTAATAGCTATGGCAATCGAGCCCAAAACAAAGATTGATAGGGAAAAGCTTTCGATTGCGTTACAAACATTGGGAGAGGAAGATCCGACTTTTAAGATTGGTACAAATATTGAAACAGGCCAGACAATTATTAGTGGAATGGGCGAGCTTCATTTGGAAATAATCAAGGATCGCCTCCTGAGAGAGTTTAAGGTTGCCGCAAATGTCGGAACACCGCAGGTTGCTTACAGAGAAACAATTACTGTGGAAGCCGAAGGTGAAGGCAAGTTTATTAAACAAACCGGTGGTCATGGCCAATATGGACATGTTGAAATAAAAATATTCCCTGCAGAGCGGGGCAACGGCATTGAAATAGAGAGCAAGATTACAGGTGGAGTAATACCGAGAGAGTATTTATCATCTGTTGAAAAAGGAATAAATGATGCGCTTTTGACAGGAATGCTTGGTGGCTTTCCAATGGTAGATCTAAGAGTTGAGATTTTAGACGGATCCTATCATGAAGTAGATTCATCGGATATGGCCTTTCAAATGGCTGGCTCTTTTGCTCTGAGAGATGCTGTAAAAAAAGGAAAAGAAGTTCTTCTGGAACCAATCATGAATGTTGTTGTAACAACTCCGGAAGAATATATGGGTGATGTAATAGGAGATTTAAACAGTAGAAGAGGGAAGATAAAAGAACTTCTTCCCAAAGCAGGAGCTAAAGAGATTACGGCTCTTGTTCCATTGTCAGAGATGTTCGGGTATGCTACTGCAATACGTTCATTGACGAGAGGGCGAGCCAGTTATTCAATGGAACCAGAATTTTTTGATAAGGTTCCCAAACAATTAGAAGAAAAGATATTGGATTAGGAGGGATAAACTCATGGCTAAGGAAAAGTTCGAAAGGACGAAGCCGCATGTAAACATTGGTACAATCGGTCACGTAGATCATGGAAAGACCACATTAACAGCAGCAATAACTCAGGGATTGAGCTCGAAGGGTTTGGCAGAAGTAAGGTCGTTTGATTCGATTGACAATGCGCCGGAAGAGAGGGAAAGAGGTATTACAATTAATACTGCGCATGTGGAGTATCAGACAGCAGCACGTCACTATGCACATGTGGATTGCCCTGGACATGCAGATTATGTAAAGAACATGATTACAGGTGCCGCACAGATGGATGGTGCGATATTGGTAGTGAGTGCAGCAGATGGACCTATGCCGCAGACAAGAGAGCATATATTACTTGCGCGTCAGGTAGGAGTCCCGGCAATGGTAGTATTTTTAAATAAAGTAGATATGGTAGATGACGAAGAGCTATTAGAGTTAGTAGAGCTTGAAGTAAGAGAGCTGTTGTCACAGTATGAGTATCCTGGTGATGATATACCTATAATAAAGGGGTCGGCATTAAAGGCGCTTAAGGAAGTAGAGAATGCAGACAGTCCTGACGCACAGTGTATATTTGAGTTGATGGATGCAGTAGACGCATACATACCTGAGCCAAAAAGAGATATAGATAAGCCATTTTTAATGCCGGTGGAAGATGTGTTTTCCATTACAGGTCGGGGAACAGTAGGAACGGGTCGAGTGGAGAGAGGCATTGTAAATGTAGGAGAAACAATAGAGATAGTAGGAATAAAAGACACACAGAAGACAGTAGTAACCGGAGTAGAAATGTTTCGGAAACTTCTGGATCAGGGACAGGCTGGAGATAACATTGGAGTATTGCTTCGCGGGACAGACAAGAAAGATTTGGAACGCGGAATGGTATTGGCAGCGCCCGGATCAATAAAACCGCATACCAAGTTCAAAGCAGAAGTATATGTGTTGAGCAAGGAAGAAGGCGGAAGGCACACACCGTTTTTTAATGGATACAGGCCGCAGTTTTATTTCAGGACAACAGACGTAACAGGAGTTGCGCAGTTGCCTAAGGGAGTAGAAATGGTAATGCCTGGAGATAATGTGTCGATGGAGGTAGAACTGATAACGCCTATAGCAATGGAAAAGACGCTACGTTTTGCTATACGTGAGGGTGGTCGTACGGTTGGTGCCGGACGTATCACTGAGATTATAGAATAG
>JAVCCS010000074.1 GCA_030765365.1 Candidatus Theseobacter exili | reverse complement strand
TCGGGAACACCCGCAGGAGGCAACTCCATGTCAGCAGAAAATTTAACAACTGAAGATGCCGGCAATAAAGAAAGAATTTCATCAGGATCAAGGGTAGCACCTGTCCATAAAAGATTACCTTCGGATTTAATAATAATATTCTGAAAATATCTAAAGAAATCCTTATTCCAACAATAGCTATTCCGCGATCCAAAAGTTCCTGTTTAAATTTTCTTATCTGTCCAAGCCTGTGCTCTCTTAGAAAAGCTTCGTACTCATACCTGCTAAGAGAATGCAGAACCATAGATCCCTTTCTGGCAACCACTGGATTTTCGGCAGCCCAGGCTTTTTTGCCTATTTCAAGACGAATCTCTTTTAAAATATAAGATCCGTCTCCGCCGCTCAAATCCACACGTATTCTGTCCAACTCTTCGAGTCTGTTCCCCCATTCTTCTTCAGGAACATCATCTATATCCGACAGATATAGATCCTTGACAACTTGAACCCTATTCCCCTCTGTCCAAATCAAATACCTTAGTACACCCTCAGAACGCAAATCCGGATCACTCATCATTGACTGAGCTATTGGAATGAAATTGTTTATAGAATCTTCTGGAACTAATCTGAAGATTTCTCTGCACCTTAGCTGCTTAAGAGTAACATGCAAAGCAAGAATTTTTTCCATATCCATCTTTCCTTCTGTTAGAAGATCATTAATCGAAATATTTGTCCTTTCTTCCAGAGCTTCAGCATAAGGTCCTCCTGCAAGAACCTGCAGCCACCTTCTGATATCCCGTTTAGAAGCAAGTTCAACTCCTTCAAAGGTCTCCATATCTTCAGGAACAATTCCTCTAAGAGGCTGTTCAAGAAAAAGCATCAAAACTTCTGAAATTTCGTTTCCCCTGTATCCTAGTCGGGCCAGTTCTGAAACATACTTCAATCCCCTATGACGATTATCAGCTTTTAACCTGGCCAAAACTCTTTCCTGTTTTTGTTTTAATTCATCAATTATATTCCTGTCAGGACCGATAAGTTCAACCGGTGCCCCGCGAACCAGACTTTTATTATGTCTGAAAGGATATCCCAGAATTGCTAATTCAATTGTACCTTTTGAATACACATCCAGTTTTTTACGCATAGCTTCCAACCCTTCTTCCGAAGTAGGATCAAAAGGCCAGATATCTTCAATTAACTGTGCAACTCTCTGTGCATCTTTTTTGCTATATACTTTAACCTCAAAATTATTAAATCCCATACTGAAATCCTCATCTTCCAAGAACAATCCTGGAGGTCCTTCTCCATCCCTTATTATGAGCATATCAACATCACTTCCGGGACCAAAATCCCCCCATCTTCGTGAACCAATAAATCCGGCTTCCAATATCTTTACATCAGTACTTCCAATTAAATGCTGCAAAAAACGCGCAGTATCAACCATAAATCCATTATACTTTTCTAATTGCCTGTTTGGAAAAGTTTCCCGTGCAGAAAGATCAGGGAAAAATATATCTTTTCTTTTTTCTGTCAATTTCGATCTATCAACAACTCTTATGTGAGAATCCGGGGCATGCACAACTATCCAGCGATAATATTCAGAAAGCGGCTGACCTTCAGTAAAAACAACAGGTTCTTCTTTTTCTGGCACCTGAAATATATATGTTTTTCCAGGTGGAACAATATATGGAGGATTAGGCTCGTACCTAAGAAGCCTGTCTTCCCGCTCTTTTTCCATACGAGGCTCCATTTTTGTTTCCAGTTCAGCAATAATCTCTGTAATATCCTCAGGAGCCTCTTCTCCCAGAACCTGGCCAGCTATTTCAGCAACAAGACCTTTAAGCTTTGGATGTTTATCAGCGAAAGATTCCTCTCTGGATGCAGTTTTAAGCAAATTCAATAATCCTGAAGGAGACTTTTGTTCAAGTGCCATCAGGAGTTCTCTGCCCCTGGGCAATGTACCGTTATTAAAAGAATACAGGTTCTTTTCCAACAGTTCATAAAACACTGTCAATTGGAAACCAGGGTCAACTGCAGCCATAAAACGTCCCAAAATATCCCCGGTTATGTTTCCAAGAAAAAATAGATAGCTACTATAAATTGCGATAGCTGCACTTTCATTATAAGGATAGGATTGATGTAAAGCATTCGCAGAATCAGCCATTCTTTCAGGAAAATGTTCCAAAAGCTTTTCAAATAATGGTGAATTGTACTGAAAATCCATTGTTAGAAGAATAGGTATCCAGTTTTCTGCCTGAACATGCTTGAGGGTATCAAAAGCTAAATCCGGATTAAAACTCACCTGTCCGGGCAATTTGTCGTCCAGGATATCCTGAATCTGTAAAAGGGTCCATCCAACAATGCCTGCCGATCCAAAATTTCTCTTCATCATGGTATGCGATGAAATTTCTTTATACTTTCCTTCCGGATCAGAAATAATCCTTTCTATAGCACGAGATGCATCGTAAGGGTGAACCAACAATAAAACAGCCATGTTTCGTATCTGGTTAAGACAAACTCTATATTCCTCTTTAACATCATCAGTACTCATATTACGGGCAACAGCAAGCGATTTTATCATCCTGTCTTCAACAATACTCCCAATAACCTCTTCAGATCTTACAGAAATTCTGAACAAATCCAGGTCCCCATTCCAGGTAGACCTCAGAATTTTTCTCAGCACAGATCCTTCGGCATCTTTTTTCTCTAATAATCTCTGTGCGGCTCCGAGCACCTGTTCTCCAACAACGCCTTTGCCTGATCTATCACGAATATCATCTACTATGAGGTCAAGATCCGTTACTCCTTTGTGTCTCATATAAGGCCGGGAAAGATCCTGAGAAGCATCAATCGCATCTGCTACAAAAAGAACATCGGTAAGTAACTTGCCTTCTCCTAATGAAACCATTTTAGGGTTATGGTGAAACGAAACAGCCTGCTGAACCTCTTTATCTACTTCAGGCATAAGATCCTTCAGCATTGCAAGAGATTCAGGAGGATGCTTTTCTGTAATAAACTTTCGTTCTTCTGCATCTGCTGAAAATGGAACTGCCGTGTTAACAAGCTTAATCATTTGTTCGCTGGACCCTTTGCCAAGATCGTGAGCTGCGGCAGCTAGCTGCATTTTTGACCGCAAAACCATTAATAGTTCAGGTTCCAGATCCATTTCTTTTAAAATTAAATCAGCAATTATTGCCACCCTTCTTACATGATTGACAACATCCGGTATTCGTGGGGAATATGCTCTAAAGACGGGCCCTATTTCTGGAAACTCTCTCTGCATTTGAATAAAAGTATCCAGAATCTCCCTTGTTCCTGACCCAAAAGTCTGGTCCCTTCCGCAACCTTCAACAAGAACCTCCCAGTGCCAGGGCAGGACATCTTTACCTTTATTCTCATACTCTTTGTATAGGCGAAACGCATACATTAGCCTTTCTAGATATGAAGCATTCTGATTTGTTCCAATCCACTCGGCAAGACGCAGACGAAGCGTAGCAAGATCTCTTGGGATACCTCTGAATGCTGCAAACCTTGAAAAAGCCGAATCCAGAGATCCCAGTTCAAAAGCCCGATACTGTAAAGGTCCCCCCATACCGGCAAGCGTACCTT
>JAVCCS010000326.1 GCA_030765365.1 Candidatus Theseobacter exili | reverse complement strand
GAATTCGTCAAGCCTTTCAAAAAGGTCTACTAGTACGAATAGTAGAAAGAAAGCACATACACAGTAGAAGAATGGTTCCAAAAATTCTCTTATTATATAATGGTCTATGGTTTTCATAATTTAATAACACGGCGTAATAGGAAAATCCCAATGCCGCCAATAACAATATTCGTCAGCCACATAAGAAGTTCAGGATGATATGCAGGAGTTTTATCCAGGGCTTTTCCAAAAACTATGAATAGATAGTAAACTGTAACAAGAAGAAGGCTGATTCCTGCTCCAACGGTTTTTTCTGTCCGATGAGTGATGATACCCAGAGGGATACCTATAAGCACAAAAACTAAACATGAAAAACTTAATGAGATTTTCTTCTGAATTTCTGTTGTATAAGGTGTACTGTTAATACCGAGTTGTTTGTACTCAATTATTTTTTCTTTAAGCTCATCTATTGTCATGTCTTTATGCTTTTTTGCTATATTATTCGGATCTGATCCCATTTTGCTAACCGGAAGTGTAATTGTATAACTTCCAAAACTAAGGTTAAAAAAATCTCTGAAATCACCTTCCTTGGGTTCCTGGATATTTCCGTTAATAAGCTCAATAGATAATTCATTTTTGTCAGGTTTGTTCCTGATTATGCCCTGTTTTGCATTAATTGTACGCAACTGACCCTTTTCTGTTGTTTGGTAAATCAAAACATTCTTCAGTTTGTTTTCGTTTTTTGAACGGAAGTGAATGATATGATTTGGAAAAAGTTCAATAAAACTACCGGGCGTTAATAGCCGCACTGGATCTGTCATACCCACTTTGAAAAGCAATTTACGGGCTGAGTAATGTGAAAAAGGGACAATTTTATTATTTAGAATTATACAGAAAATACTTGCAAAAATGCCTAGAAGAATTATTGGTGAAACAAAACGCATTATTGAAACGCCGCAGGAACGTAAAGCTGTAATTTCATTTTCTCTTGAAAGACGTCCAAAAACCAGCAAAACAGCGGTAAGAAGAGCCATTGGTATACAAATAGTCAGCAAATATGGCATAAATAATAAGAATAGTTTTGCTATTGATAATGGGTCTACACCTTTAATTACGAGATCAGCTATTTTGATCATGTTTCCCATAAACGAGATAAATGTGTATACAAGCAGTCCGATTAAGAAACTGACTATTACATTTTGTGTTATATATCTATGAAGTATTGTCATAATTAAAAATAAAGTTTATTTTGTTAGTTTTATGTTTTCTGGGGCATATTAACAAAAAAAAGAAAAAATGGATATGCAATTTGTAAGTGTTGTAAAACTCTGTATAAAAAAGTTATGTATTTTATTTTTAAATATTCTTTTTCCGCGTCAGTGTGAACTCTGCAATAATACCCTGGGAAACATAGAGGCAGAATATTTATGTAGCAATTGTGGTAATAATATTGAGTTCCTTGAAGGAATGCGTTGTCGTATATGTTGCCGACCTGTTGGAATAGCTTCTAATGCAATTTGTTCTGAATGTGTATCGCGCAAGGTTTATTTTTCAGAATGTTTTGCTTCAGGACATTATGATGATGGTCTGCGCAAATTGATTGGACGGTTTAAGTACGGAAAAAAACGTTATCTTGCAGCAGCTATAGGCAAACGAATGGTGCAATCCGGGAAAAACCTCCTAAATGATAATACGGATATTATAACCTATGTGCCCATTCACTGGCATAAACGTTGGAAACGCGGTTTCAATCAGTCAGAGGAATTAGCACAGGTTGTATCTAAAGAGTATAATATTCAACTAAAAGAATTGCTTAGCCGGATTAAAAGGCGTCATGGACAAGTAAGTCTGGGCAGAGATGATAGAAAAAGAAATGTTGAAGATATATTCGAAGTTGTTGATAAGGAATTAGTTAAAGGAAAGTCTATTATGCTTGTGGATGATGTTATAACAACCGGATCAACTGTCAATGCATGTGCCAAAACATTAATTAAATCTGGAGCTGTTAATGTGCGAGTTATTGTTGCAGCAGCAGTTTTTTGATTATTATTTGTACTTAACCCTTGACAAAGAAACTCCATTAAATAAAATGCCTTATTCATATTAGATTAGAATTATACTATTATTGGTTTTAAATAATTAATTGAAGAGTTTTTCCATGGCAGTAAAAATTGGGATTAACGGGTTTGGACGTATTGGAAGAAATGTTTTCAGGATTCTTCTTGAAAATAGCGAATTTGAGGTTGTTGCTGTAAATGACCTGACTGACAATAAAACTCTTGCTCATTTGCTTAAATATGATTCAGTGAGCGGAAAATTCAAAGGAAGTGTTTCCGTCGAAGGCGATGGTTTTCTAGTTAACGGAAAACATATAAAAGTATTAGAAGAAAGAGATCCTGAAAAGTTGCCCTGGAAAGAGCTGGGAGTTGACATGGTTCTTGAGTCAACAGGCGTTTTCCGAAAAAGAGAACAAATTGAAAAACATTTAAAAGCAGGTGCAAAGAAAGTTTTGCTTTCTGTTCCTCCCAAAGATGAAGTTGATGCGATTATCGTAATGGGAGTGAATGATGATACGTTAAAAGACGATGATAGAATTGTTTCAAATGCTTCCTGTACGACTAACTGCCTTGCTCCTATGGTCAAAGTTCTTCATAAAGCCTATGGCATTGAAAAAGGATTGATGACAACAATACATTCTTATACAAATGATCAGGCTATTCTGGATCTCCCTCACAGTGATTTAAGGCGTGGCAGAGCAGCAGCAGTAAATATTATTCCTACAACAACTGGTGCAGCAGCAGCAGTAAGAAAAGTTATTC
>JAVCCS010000165.1 GCA_030765365.1 Candidatus Theseobacter exili | reverse complement strand
TGCAGGTAAAAGATGTCTCCTGGATATGCTTCGCGTCCGGGCGGTCTGCGTAAAATCAAGGAAATCTGTCTGTATGCAACTGCATGTTTTGATAAATCATCATAGACAATCAAGGCATGTTTTCCGTTATCCCTGAAATACTCACCCATCGCACATCCTGCGTAAGGAGCCAGGTACTGCATAGGAGCCGGATCGCTGGCCGTAGCAGAAACTACAATTGTATAATCCATCGCTCCTTCTTCCTGAAGAATATTAACAATCTGTGCTACGGTTGATCTTTTTTGCCCTATTGCAACATATATACAAAAAACATCTGTATCTTTCTGGTTTATTATTGCATCAATGGCGACGGCAGTTTTGCCTGTTTGGCGGTCTCCGATAATCAGTTCGCGCTGTCCTCTTCCAATAGGGACCATACTGTCAATAGCCTTTAATCCTGTTTGCAAGGGTTCTTTCACTGGCTGTCTGTCAATCACACCGGGTGCCAGTCTCTCAAGAAGGCAAAAAGCACTTTCTTTTACAGGACCCTTTCGATCAAGAGGATGTCCCAAAGCGTCTACAACACGCCCGCAAAGATTTTCACCAACAGGTATTTCAACAACACGACCAGTTCTTTTTACCGTATCTCCCTCTTTAACCTGATCGATATCTCCCAAAACAGCACATCCGACACTGTCTTCCCTGAGGTTCATTACCATTCCATAAACATCGTTTGGAAAGGCAAGCAGCTCGCCGGCCATAGCCTCTTCAAGGCCATAAATTACACATACACCATCTCCGCTTTCCACAACTGTACCAACATCAGAAACAACCAGCTTTTTTTCGTATCCTTTTAGTTGCTCTTTAATCACAGCACTTATTTGTTCTACATTAATCGTCATGGCTTTTTCTCTCTTCCGATAATATGTTCGGCCATATCTCCAAGTTGACCTCTAATACTCCCATCATATATTCGATGCCCAACCTCTACAAAAAGGCCCCCGATAATATCCGCATCTATTTTTTCAATAAAAGATACCTTCCTTTTTTCCTTCTTTTCTACCCACTGAATAATTTTCTGTTTTTCTAATTTATTAAGGGGTATTGCACTTCTTGCTGTCACATTTACAGTATCACGCCTGTTTTCTGCTAAATTACAGTACGCTTTATTAATATTCGGCGCTAACTCAAGCGCTTTTTTATCTAGAAGATACAAAACAATACGCTGCCCCTCTTCCGAAAGTCCCAACTTTTTGATTACAGGATTCATCACCTTTTTCTTTTCCTGTAAGCTGATTGTTGGATTTGTCAAAAAGGCACTAAGGGAATTTTCAGATTCCAAAACATGTGATATCTTCTGCAGGTCTTTACCGATGCGTGTAATACGGGCAGGATCTCCGGCATATTCCAGAAATCCTTCAGCATATTGTTTTCCTATAGTATCACTTCTATTCATTCTGACTCTCTAAAAACTCCAATGTTTCTGAAATTGCCTGCCTGTGTTTTTTTTCATCCATAGCTTCAGAAACAACTTTACCTGATGCTTCCATAGAAACCAGGACCATTTCTTCAAGCAAATTCTTTTTAGCCTGTTCAATTTCAAGCTCTCTTTCTTCTTCTGCGCGGGCAAGAATAAGATTTGCTTCCGATTTGGCTTTTTTAATAAGCAGTTCTCGTTCCTTTTGTGCTTCATCCATTGTTTGAGAAATCAGCTGGGCCCTCTCCGCATCAATATGGCTTAATTTTGCCTGCACTTTTTCCCGTATTTTTTGAGCTTCTTCATGTTCGTTTTTTGCTTCGTTAATAGATTCAGATATTTCTTTTCTTCTTTCATCCAAAAACTTTGTTACAGGGCGAAAAAGCAGCTTGTATAATAATCCAAGCAAAACCAGAAAATTTATCCACTGAAGGATCATAGTAAAACTAATATCAATCATTTGATGCCCCTTTTATCCTTTAAACAACAAAAATCATGAGAAGGGCGATAACCAGTGAATAAATACCTGTTGATTCTGAAACAGCCTGTCCTACAAGCATTGTTCTTGTTATCAGCCCGGCATTTTCAGGCTCACGGGCAACACCTTCACATGCTTTCCCTGCAGCAAAGCCCTCTCCAATTCCCGGTCCAATAGCTCCAAGACCCATACAAATTCCTGCACCCAGAAGAGCTGCAGCTTTAATAAATTCAGCACCTGAAATATCCATATTATGTCTACTTATTTTATCTCAACCTTATTCTTTGTGGACTATACCCGTACAAATTAAACAAAATATATCAGTAATAGCGATATAACTAACGCATACACTGTTGTTGAACTGGCAACAGCCTGCCCCACAAGCATGGTTCTTGTTAAAAGCGTTGCCTGCTCTGGTCTGCGGCTTACTTCCCAGCTGGCCTCTCCTGCGGGAAAACCCTGACCATACCCCGGCCCAATAGCTCCTAACCCTGTGCTTAGACCGGCACCCAATAGAGCCGCACCCTTCAAAAGCCCGCCTCCATCCGGAAAAGATCCAAAAATCAGCAGCATAGAAACTATCAATGCAAAAATCGCAGGATTACCTGCAACAGCTTGTCCAATCAACATCATTTTGAGTGTTTCTCCGATATTCCCGGGACAAGCTCCTATCCCTTCACTGGCCCGGGCAGATGAATACCCCTGGCCATAACCTGGTCCTAAAGAGCCAAGCCCCATACACAGGCCGGCACTGATTAAAGCAACAATTTTTAACCATGACGGATTTGTGACCGGAACAAATATCAGGACAACAGCTACAAAAAGACTGAAAATTGCATTTGATTCTGCAACAGCCATGCCGATCAAAGCTGTTTTCATAATCTCCCCTGAAGAAGCCGGCTGTCTGGCAGTGGCCTGAACCGCCCTGCTGCCGGTAAGACCGATGCCAATGGCAGGACCTATCGCTCCAAGTCCCATAGCAAAAGCAGCTCCAACTACTCGTGCGACCATTAGTGAATCCTGCATATCCATAAAATTACTCCGTAACCATCATGGAAATATAAGTTAAAGCCAACATCGCAAACACAAAAGCCTGTACTAAGCCTACAAAAATACCAAAGAAAATGTTTAGACCTATTGGCAGAAGCACATACCTGACAAGGTTGGAAACAACCACTATAATAATAGCTCCACCCATAATATTGCCAAAAAGACGGAAGGAGTGACTTACAACCTTTCCTATTTCACCGACAAAATTAAGAAAAAACATGAATAAATTAGGAATTCTGACACCTTTTATCTCAATCATAGGTTCAAAGTATTCTGCAACATATTTTTTTATTCCACGGTAACGAATACCAGCTATATGAGATACAAGAAAAACCATTATACCTAAACCAAGTGTTGTATTTAAATCACGGGTCGGTTCTTCAATACCTGGAATAGGTATAATACCAATAATATTTGACAATAAAACAAAAAGAAATATGGTTGCAACCAGCGGAAGAAATTTTCTTGCTTTATCACCAAGCGTTTCATTACAGAGATCATCAAAACCACCTACGATCAGCTCGGCAATCAATTGCAGTTTGCCCGGCACTTTTTTCATACGACGAGTTGCAAAAAATGAAAAAACAACGAGTATTCCCATAATGATCCAGGACATAATTATTGTTTTCGTATTAATACCTCCTAAAGGAATGGCAAATCCGAAAATATGTTTGAGTTTTTCCGGCTCTTCAGCCACCTTACTCATGTCTGGATGCACACCGAATGCAATACAAATTTCAAAGATGAGAAGGGCAAGAACTCCAAACAAAACTTTATGACGCAATATAAAGGCTATAAATCCCTTTTGCCCATGAATGTTTTTTTGGCTTGTGCTGCCGCCCATTTGTAACATCCTTAATTAGAACGCATTAAAACTCATCTACTGACAACAACAATTAATAAAGACAGTATAAATCCTACTGAAAAAAATGCAAGTCCAGATAAAGAAAAGATTGCAGAAGTTACGGCACCCAAGCCTATAATCACAAACCTGAGCCCCGAACCTCTCAACAATCGTACAATAGAGGTTGAACGGCAAGGACTGTTACAAGCTTTCTGAACAAATTCATGAAGAAGAACAAAATTTACTGTTCCGGCAAAAATGCCGCTCACCAGGAATATTGCAAAAACAGGATTAAACAACCCTATTATTACGGTCGCAAGAGATCCATAAAGACCCGTTTTAAATAAAACATCTTTTCTAAAAGATGCATAGGAACTGTTCACACTTTATTCCTCTTTTGGAAAAACCTGACGCTTTAAAACCTTCCATACATTATAAAATCCAGCTGCAATTCCGAAAAGGATAAAGATTACCAAAAATATTCCTGTTGTTCCAAAAAAGCGATCCAGAAACAAGCCAACACCCAAACCAGTTAAAATGGTGCAGACCATAACAAGTCCAAGCTGCGCAATTATCCATAAAGACTGAAAAGCTTCCTGATTTAAAGATCGCTGCGCCATAGTTATTCTTCTTTTACACCTATGACATCCAGAAGCCTTTGCAAATCATCTCCTGAATAAAATTCAATCTCGATATGACCTTTTTTTGAACCTTTTCGAACCCTCACGCGTGTTCCCAAATGCTCTGACAGCGCTTCTTGAGCATCTAACAGGGCAGGGGACAACATAGAAGAACTTTTTCTTTTTCCGGATATACGAGCTTTTCTTACTACTTTTTCTTCTGTTTCCCGAACAGAATATCCAACACTTACAATTTCCCTTGCTAATTGAATTCTTTCAATATCTGTACGCAACCCAAGAATAACCTTTGCGTGCCCTGCACTTATCCGGCCCTTTTCAATAAGCTCCTGAATCTCTGCAGGCAACAAAAGAAGTCTTACTGTATTGGCAATAACGCTACGGCTTTTACCCAGCTGCCTTGCAACGGCTTCCTGCGTCAATTTATAGTCACTCATCAACCTTGCGAAAGCATTAGCCGCTTCCATCGGATTTAAATCGTCTCGCTGCAGATTTTCTACAAGGGCCAGCTCAAGGGACTTTTCATCTGTAGCTTTTTTGACAACAACGGGTATTGTCTTTATACCTAGTTGCTTTATTGCAGTCCATCGTCTTTCTCCAGCAATCAGCTCATATAATCCTTTAGACTTTTTTCTAACGACTACCGGCTGTATTATCCCGTTTGACTCTATAGACTCCATCAGTTCCTTCATTTTTTCTTCATCAAACTGTTTCCTGGGCTGATATGGATTCCGACTTATTTTTGAAACATCAATTTCAGATACTGAATCATTTGTTTTTTCTTTTGGTTTCTCTACTTTAGGTGATGGAGCCTGTAACACCACCTTTCCTGATGCTTCAGGAATAAGTGCACTCAACCCCCTTCCTAACGCTTTTTTTGCCACAACAAAAACTCCTTTCAGGAAAGATTTTTAGCAACCACTTCCTTTGCAAATCTTAGATAATGCTCTGCGCCCGTTGATCTTATGTCATATTCTAAAATTGATTTTCCAAAACTTGGCGCTTCACTTAGTCTAACATTTCTTGGAATTACCGTTTTATACACCATATCTTTAAAATACTGTCGCACTTCCTGTACAACCTGTCTCGAAAGATTCGTTCTTTGATCGGCCATTGTCATTAATATTCCGCCGATTTTCAACCTGGAATTAAAACTGCTTTTTACTCTTTCAATCATATTAACCAGCTGACTTAATCCTTCCAACGCATAATACTCACATTGTATCGGCATTATTACCTGATCTGCCGCAACCAAAGCATTTATAGTCAAAAGGTTCATTGAGGGAGGACAATCTATAATTACACAATCATATTTTGATTTAATACCATTCAGTTTCTTCTTTAACCGCTTTTCACGCTCTTTTTCAGAAACCAACTCAACTTCAGCTCCTGTCAAATCAGGTCCAGACGGCAGCAAATCCAACCCTGAAAGATTTGTTTTCTTTTTCTGGCTTGAAGCCTTCTTATCCTCATTCATTAAGCAGCAATAAACACCTGCCTGTGCATCTTCTTTTTCTGCACCCAGTCCACTTGTTGCATTAGCCTGCGGATCCATATCCACCAGTAACACTTTTTTTCCAATCATTGCCAGGCATGCCGACAGATTAACAGCAGTTGTCGTTTTGCCAACTCCACCTTTCTGATTTGCTATTGCTATGACCTGCATTATTACGCTTCTCCTTGGTATGGCGTGCGTTACATGGTTTTTTATACAGCAGCAGAACTGTTATTATATTAAATACTTAAGAACCATATATGTCAAGCATGAAACAGTTTTATTTAACACAGATCTTGCAATGTGCTAATAGTCTAACTTAAAGATTTTTTATTTAGCACAGTTTGCTAACAGTTTAAATATTCACCGCCACGCGCCATAAAAACCGCATTTTTATCAATCAAACGCCCTAGTTCATTTTGCTTTTATAAGCATTCACGATTTCTCTTGAACTTTGCTTTCAAAGATATTGCTAAGTGGGGAAGATTGTTCCACGTGGAACTATTTATAATATTTATTTGTTCATAGCCTTCAAAGCAACCATTACCAGGGTCATATCTGAAGGAGTAACTCCGTCTATTCTTGAAGCTTGCCCTAAAGAGGAAGGTTTTATTTTTTTAAGTCTTTCGATTGCTTCTGTCTTAAGCCCTGTCACCTTATCATACATAAAATCTTTTGGAATTTTCTTTTCTTCCATTCTTACAAACTTATCTATTTCAGCAAGCTGTCTTTTTATATAGCCCTCGTATTTTATTGTCAATTCAACTTCCCTCACAACATCTCTTGAAAGACAGCTTTTTCTTTCTATCACAACACAAAGGTCTTTATATTTTACATCAGGCCTCTTTAATATTTTTGCCAGCGTCTTGCCTTTATGTTTGTGTACATTAAGGTAATCTATTTCTTTATCGGCATCATTCCATATTTTATTTCTTCTTTCAAATGTCTCAATGTCTATTAACCCCAGATCCTTTCCGTACCCCATAAGCCTTCTGTCAGCGTTATCCTGCCTTAGCAGAAGCCTATATTCTGCGCGCGAGGTAAACATTCTGTAAGGCTCCTCCGCATTTTTAGTTATTATGTCATCTATCAATACGCCAATATAGGCTTCGGATCTCTTCAAAATAGTTTTTTCATTCCCCTTAATCGATAACGCAGCATTTATTCCAGCCATCAACCCTTGTGCTGCTGCCTCTTCATACCCGCTCGTCCCATTTACCTGACCAGCAAAATATAGTCCTCTAATTCTTTTGCTTTCCATTGTCTCCTGTAATTGATTTGGAAGTAAATAATCATATTCAATTGCGTAACCATACCTTTTTATTCTACAGTTTTCCATTCCAGACATGCTGTGTAGCATGTCCTCCTGAACGTCTTTGGGAAGACTTGTTGCTGCACCGTTAACATAGAATTCACCACTGGCGCGCCCCTCTGGTTCAAGAATCACAGAATGTGACTGCATTTTCGGAAATTGCACTGTTTTTACCTCAATTGACGGACAATACCTGGGCCCAATACCAATAATTTTACCTGAATAAAGAGGGGATCTGTCTAAATTACTGTTTATTATTTTTATTGTTTTTCTATTTGCATTCGTTCCATAACAAGATATTTGCTTGCATTCTATTTTTTTAGTTCGAAATGAAAAAGGTTCCGGATTATCGTCTCCTTTCATTTCTTTCGTTTTTGACAAGTCAACAGAATCTACATATATTCTGGGTGGTGTGCCTGTTTTTAATCTTCCAAGAATAAAACCTTCAGATTTTAGAGATTTACTTAATCCAATAGATCCTTTTTCGTTCCATCTACCGCCGGAATATGATTGCAAACCTATGTGCATCAAGCCATTTAAAAATGTACCAGTAGAAACAATACATTTTTTCAATTGTATTGTTTCTTTACTTGATAATTCAACAGCAACTACAGCTTTATTTTTAACAATTACTCTTTCCACCCAATCTTCTATTATTTCAATATTGCTTTCGGCTTTAATTGCTTCCTGCATTCTTAGAGAGTATTTTTCTTTGTCCGCCTGAGCTCTTGGAGACCAAACAGCAGGCCCCTTTGCCTTATTAAGCATTTTAAATTGTATTCCCGTACTGTCAATTGCCAGACCCATTTCACCGCCTAAAGCATCTATTTCTCGTACCAAATGCCCCTTTGCCGTACCTCCAATAGCCGGATTACAGCTCATCCTTGCAATTGATTTAACACTAGAGGTTATCATCGCAACACTAAGGTTCATTCTTGCTACAGAAAGGGCAGCTTCACACCCCGCGTGCCCGCCACCAACTACAACAACATCATATTGCATAAGTATTAGCACCTCTCGTAATACTATATTATAAATGTAAATACTTTATATATATCTGTTATACCTTCATATCGCGTTTGTTAGCAATAGTTCGTAACTATATATATTATCTATATTGTCCGTATTATATTATTAATTATTATGAGTATATAAATAAGATAATTATATTATATACATCTTTAAAATAGTTCTTATTCTACTGGTATATCGTAATTTATATATTATTTACCAATACAGAACTTTGAAAATATTCTGTTTAAAATATCTTCAGATACTGTATGACCCAAAAGTCGTTCTATTGAGCCTGTTACTTCTGCAAGATCAATAACAATAAACTCACCGGATAAGCCCTTCTTTGCAGCTGCTATCATTGATTTTATTGCAGCTTCGGCATTATTAAGTTCTTTTCTTTGCCGACTATTAACAGAATACATTTCAGCGTTTGGCAAAATACGAGTAGACAAATTTTTTCCGATATTTTTCTTTAATGAACTAATACCTTCCTTTGTTTTTACAGATATTTTCATGCATTTACTTAATTTACCTGAAATTTTTTCCATATATAGCAATGATATTTTCTGCTTTAAATCTATTTTGTTGATAATGATCATTACATTCTGGTCCTGATGCAGAAGAATTTCATTAATTTGTTCCAGTAACTGTCTATTTCTTAATTGTTTTGCATTATCAAAAAGCCATAGTACTAGATCAGCCTTTTTAGCTTCTTCTATCGCCTTTTTAACACCGATATGTTCGGCTTCGTTTCTCGCATTTCTTATTCCTGCAGTATCAACAAAATGGACAGGCAACCCATTAAATACTCTTAGTTCCTCAACCGTGTCACGAGTTGTTCCCGGGCTTCTTGTAACAATAGCCCTGTCTTTTTCTAGTAATTCGTTAAGAAGACTAGATTTACCAGTATTTGGTTCGCCAATTATCGCCACCCTGGCCCCTTCTGTA
>JAVCCS010000116.1 GCA_030765365.1 Candidatus Theseobacter exili | reverse complement strand
GTTGATATAGAAGCATTGTTAAAGAAAGGTAGAAATAATAACATTTCAAGAGCAAAGGACATGTTTTGTTATTATAGCTACAATGACCTTGGGGTAAAATGTAAAGAAATATCAGATTACTTAAAGATATCGCAGCCTGCTGTAACAAAGTCAATATCTCGAGGAGAGGAATATATTAAAGAGAACGGTATTAAGTTATTAAATTAAGAACGTCCCTTAAGGCAATACATAAGTGGCAACAAACATAAAATCATTCCTAGCATGAGCCGTAAAGGTGATTGTTATGATAATGCGGTAGTAGAAAGTTTTTTTAAGACTTTAAAAGCTGAATTAGGAATACAAAAGCGTTTTAGAACGCGAGAAGAAGCCAGGGCAGCGATATTCGAATATATTGAGATTGTTTATAACAAGAAAAGATTATATTCAACACTTGGATATTTAAGCTCTGAGCAGTTTGAAATGAAAAATAAATTTATATCAGGTGTCCATTAATATGGGGGAACTTCACAAGCAATTCAAAATTGAAGCAGTAAGACGTTCCTTTGAACCTGGCAAAACAGCAGCAGAAGTAGCAAGAGAATTAGATATCAAAGTAACACAGCTATATAAATGGCGAGAAGAATTTGAACGCAAACAAGGCCAGGCATTCCCAAAATCAGGCAAAAGCGCACAGGAAGGCGAACTTGAGACATTAAGGCGAGAAAACAAGAGGTTAAAGCAAGAACGTGATATTCTAAAAAAAGCCTGATCAAAATTTCTTCTCCTTAAGAAAGAGTAGAAATAATGTTTTTTTTGCGTCAGTAGTGATTGTTTGTATTTATATATTTATAACATAATAAATATATTAGAAAATACTTGCACGCATTTTGCCTCTGATATATAATCCGCGGGCTTAAGAACTAGAAGAGGATTGTAGTATTATGGGAATGACAATTACAGAAAAAATTCTTGCTGTTCATGCAGGCAAAGAAAAGGTTTATCCTGGTGAGTTTCTTTCCTGCAAAGTGGATATTGCTTTAGGTAACGATATTACAGCGCCAATTGCAATTGCTGAATTTCGCAAAGCGGATGTAAAAAAAGTCTTTGATCCTGCAAAGATAGCACTTGTACCGGATCACTTTACACCTAACAAAGACATTGCTTCAGCTGAGAACTCGAAGATTCTTCGTGAATTTGCCAGAGAACATGAAATTTCACATTATTATGAGATAGGCAAAGTAGGAATTGAACATGTGCTTCTTCCTGAACTAGGCGTTGTTGTGCCTGGTGATATGGTTATTGGAGCTGATAGTCATACCTGTACATATGGTGCGCTGGGAGCTTTTTCGACAGGTGTCGGTAGTACAGATTTAGCGGCATGTATGGCAACCGGAACTGTGTGGATTAAAGTTCCTGAAACCATTAAAATCGTTTTTCAGGGTAAGCTGGGGCCGTGGGTTTCCGGAAAGGATCTTATTTTATTTTTAATAGGCCAGATTGGTGTAGATGGAGCAAGATACAATGCTCTTGAGTTTACCGGTCCGGTAATTGATGCGTTAGGGATGAGTGACAGGTTTACCATAGCAAATATGGCTATTGAAGCCGGAGCGAAAAACGGGATATTTATTCCGGATGATATTACCAGAAACTATGTTAATAATCGTGCCGAACGTTTATATGATTTTTACAAAAGTGATCCTGATGCAAAGTACATAGAAGAATTTGTATATGATGTTTCTGATATGGAACCACAGGTAGCGTTTCCTCATTTGCCGGAAAATGCCAGACCGATAAGCAAGGTGGGTACCGTTGCCATAGATCAATCGGTAATAGGATCCTGTACAAATGGTAGATTAGAGGATTTTCGCCAGGCAGCTAAGGTTTTGAAGGGAAATAATGTTGATTCCAGGGTGAGGCTTTTGATTTTTCCAGGAACTCAACAGGTTTACCTTGATGCAATGAATGAAGGTTTACTTGAGATATTCATTCGTGCTGGTGGAGTTATTTCTCCTCCTACATGCGGACCTTGTCTTGGAGGCCATATGGGAGTACTGGCAAAAGGTGAAAGGGCAATTGCAACTACAAACAGAAATTTTGTAGGACGCATGGGGCATCCTGAAAGTGAAGTTTATCTTTCTAATCCTGCAATAGCGGCTGCAAGTGCGGTTCTCGGAAGAATCGGCAGTCCTGATGAATTATAATAGGGGATAGATATGGAACATTGCGGAAAAACCTGGAAATTTGGCGATGATATTAATACAGACCTGATTATTCCGGCAAGATATTTGAACACATCTGACCCGGAAGAACTTGCTTTGCACTGTATGGAAGATGAAGATGCAGATTTTATTAAAAAAATTTCTCCAGGAGATATTATTGTTGCCGGAAAACATTTTGGATGCGGTTCTTCTAGGGAGCATGCTCCCATATGTATTAAGGCTGCCGGAATAGCGTGTGTAATCGCCAAGTCTTATGCTCGAATATTTTTCAGAAATTCATTCAATATTGGTCTTCCTATTTTTGAGGTTGAAGAAGTTGACAGGATTCAGCAAGGTGATGAATTGCAGATTAAATCTGATGAGGGTTTGATTATAAATATAACTAGAAATGAGGAATACAGTACTGAACCTTTTCCACCGTTTATGCAAGAGCTGATTCAGTGTGGAGGTTTAATGGAAATGGTTAAGAGACAGTTGGATAAAAAGTAAAGGTTGAATTATGAAGACATACAATATTGCAGTTATGCCGGGAGACGGAACCGGACCGGAGGTTATTCTTGAAGGAATCAAAGTTATTGAATCCGTTGCAGCCCGCAGGAATTTTAAGATGGAATGGACAAATTTTGATTTTGGAGGAGAAAGATACAAGAAAACAGGGGAAATTCTTCCCGATTCAGCAATTGATGAACTAGGTAAGTTTGATGCTATATATCTAGGTGCAATTGGTCATCCGGAGGTCAAACCGGGTATACTTGAAAAAGGTATTCTTTTGAAGCTCAGGTTTGCTCTTGATCAGTATATAAATCTTCGTCCGGTAAAACTTTATCCTGGTGTCGAAACTCCGTTAAAAGATAAAGGGCCGGATGAAATCGATTTTGTAGTTGTTCGTGAGAATACAGAAGGTCTGTATTGCGGTGCTGGAGGATTTCTAAAAAAAGGAACTCCTGACGAAGTTGCAATTCAGGAAAGCATTAATTCCCGGAAGGGTGTTGAGCGTTGTCTGCGTTTTGCATATAAATATTGTCGCGACAGAAACAAGAATAAACAACTGACTCTCTGTGGAAAAACTAATGTATTGACATACGCTTTTGATTTGTGGGAAAGAACCTTCAATGAGCTTGCGCCTGAATATCCCGATATATCAACTAATTATGCGCATGTTGATGCTACATGCATGTGGATGGTGAAAAATCCAGAGTGGTTTGATGTTATTGTTACAGATAATATGTTTGGGGACATTATAACTGATCTTGGTGCCATGATTCAGGGCGGTATGGGAGTAGCAGCGGGAGGTAATATTAACCCGGAGGGAGTCTCCATGTTTGAGCCCATAGGTGGATCTGCGCCGAAATATACAGGGCAGAATGTAATTAATCCAATGGCAGCAATTTGCGCTGGTCAGATGATGATTGAAATGCTTGGCGAAAAGGAAGCTGCACAGGATGTTGAAAAGGCTGTTGTTGAAGTTATATCTAAGGAAATGAAAAGTCTTTCGGCGGGTAGAATGGGGATGTCAACAACTGAGGTTGGAGACCGTGTAGCTGCTCATGTAGCAGGTTGATTTGGTGAATTATGAAAAAGCTTTATAATATAGCAGTAGTTGGAGCAACTGGTGCTGTTGGCGCAGAAATGCTTAATGTTCTTAAAGATCGCAATTTTCCAATAGCAAATTTGCGTTTGCTGGCTTCTGCCAGGTCTAAGGGAAAAGAACTTAAGTTTAAAGATAAAGTTCTAAAAGTAGAAGAACTTCGTGAGGATTCCTTTGAAGGTATAGACATAGCTTTGTTTAGCGCAGGAGCATCACGCAGTAAAGAGTACGCTCCTCACGCCGTAAAAAGCGGTGCATTAGTTATAGATAATTCAAGTGCTTTCCGAATGGATCCTGATGTTCCTCTTGTAGTGCCTGAAGTTAATCCTGAAGATGTTTCCCTGAACAAGGGTATTGTAGCTAATCCAAATTGTTCAACAATACAGATGGTTGTTGTGCTTGCTCCTATTCACAGAGCTGTAGGTATTCGAAGAGTTGTAGTATCAACTTATCAGGCTGTTTCAGGAACAGGCTTAAAAGCAATTCAGGAGCTTGAAAAGCAGGTAGAAGACTTATCAAACGGACAACCTGTTAGATGTGAAGTATATCCACATCAGATTGCATATAACGTGATTCCGCATGTTGACGTTTTTCTCGATAACGGATATACACGCGAAGAAATAAAAATGGTAAATGAAACACGCAAAATTCTTCATGATGATAATCTGGCAGTTTCTGCAACTTGTGTTAGGGTTCCAGTTTTCAGGGCACACTCTGAGGCTGTAAACCTGGAATTATTGAAGGAACTTTCTGTTGAAGACGCAAGAAAACTTCTGTCAGAGTTTCCCGGGATCAAGGTTGTTGATGAACCTTTGAAAAATGATTATCCTTTAGCTTTAGATGCTTCCGGGAAATATGATGTATTGGTTGGAAGAATTAGAAAAGATTCTTCTGTACGCCACGGATTAGACATGTGGATCGTTGCTGACCAGCTTCTTAAGGGAGCTGCCCTTAATGCTGTTCAGATTGCCGAAATTGCGGTGGATCAAGGTCTGTGATAAAGTCTAAAAAACGTAATATCAAGATTAAACTTGAATATGATGGGACAGAGTTTGCCGGCTGGCAGGTTCAGCCTGAAATGCGTACTGTTCAAGGTTCTGTCGAAACGTCATTAAACAAGTTGACCGGAGAAAAGATCAGGGTTATTGGGGCAGGCAGAACCGATGCAGGAGTTCATGCAAAGGGACAGGTTGCACATTTTTCTACATCAACCAGACTAACTGAGAATACATTGCTTCGCGGAATAAATGCGCTTCTTCCTAAAGATGTTGTTGTTCTTTCTGCTGAAGAAGTTACAGATACGTTTCATGCGCGTTTCAGTGCAGTGAAAAAAACTTACTGCTATTCTGTGTGGACAGCTAAAATTAGTTCTCCTTTACACAGACGGATTACATTCCACTATCCGCATGTTCTTTCAATTACTGAAATGCAGAAGGCTGCTGCAGTATTGGTCGGTTCTCATGATTTTGCATCATTTGCTTCAAATCGGGGTAAACCTGAAGCTTCAACAGTTAGGGAGATTATGAGATTTGATATAATTAAGGCAGACAGCTTGTTGAGGTTGATTATAGAGGCAGACGGGTTCCTTTATAAAATGGTTCGTAGGCTTGCAGGAACGATTATTGAAGTCGGAAGAGGAAAAATCAGTATGGAAGAATTGAAAGACATTCTTATGAAGGCAAATCGCAAATATGGCGGGCCTAATTTACCGCCTCATGGGCTTTGTCTTGAGAAAGTGGTTTATTAAAAGACAAAGTGGTTATGTTTAGGCAGATTATATATATAAAAATGCGAGAAAATTGGTTGATAATTTTTGAAAATGTTTATAATAGGCCCAATATTCTTTTCCCGATAGATAAAAATGAAGGCTTAAATTAATGATTATTACAAAACTAAAAGATATTAAAGACATACTTGGTTATCTTGAAAAATCAGATTCTGTTTTTATTGTTGGCTGTAACAGCTGTGCTGCTCAATGTCAAACAGGTGGAGAAGAAGATGTTGAGAGAATGAGTAACCTTTTAAAGGATTCTGGGAAAAAAGTATCAGGCACAGTAATTCCGGATGAAACCTGCCATATTCCTCTTGTAAAAAAATGTTTAAAAGATAATGATTCAGATATTCAGAAAGCCGATGCTTTGCTTGTGATGGCTTGCGGTGCAGGAACACAGGCAGTTTCTACAATAGTAAACAAAAAAACCTTTCCTGCTTGCGACACACTTTTTCTGGGGGATGTTCAGCGTATTGGGAATTTTACTGAATATTGTTCTATGTGCGGGGAATGTATTTTAGGTGAGACCGGGGGAATATGTCCGGTAACACGTTGCCCTAAAGGAATTATGAATGGGCCCTGCGGAGGTATGCATAAAGGAAAATGTGAAGAATCTGATGAGAAAGATTGTGTATGGGTAAAGATTTGGGAGCGTTTACAGGACTTGGGATGTGAGGAGATGATGAGCAAAATCCGTTCTCCAAAGGATTATTCGAAAAAGAAAAAACCAGGAAATCTTCGTTTAAATAGAAGGTGATGAGGAAAATATGGATTTTCGTAGAAAGATAGAAGATGGCCAGTTTACAGTAACGGCTGAACTCTGTCCTCCAAAAGGAATAAATCTAAATGGTTTTATCGAAAAGGCACGTCTTTTAAAAGGATGGGTTGATGGAATTAATGTGACCGATAACCAGAGATCTGTCATGCGTTTAGCTTCCATTCCGGCAGCAGCAGCACTTTTAAAGGAAGGTTTAGATCCAATATTTCAGGTCACATGCCGTGATCGTAACCGTATAGCTTTACAATCTGATTTGCTTGGTGCTTATTCACTTGGTTTACGCAATGTTTTGGCATTAACT
>JAVCCS010000314.1 GCA_030765365.1 Candidatus Theseobacter exili | reverse complement strand
CAACCTCACTAGATTCATTAAACTCATCAATTGCACGTGCAATTTCATTTTCAGCACCCTCTCCCTGCACTCTTGCCGGATTTAGAATCAAATGTATATCTGAAAACCTGCGGTTTAAAACATTTAATATGTCACATACTGCCGCACCTGTAGGAGAAGTAACTACACCTATTTTTGTTGGAACAAGAGGAATAGCCTTTTTCTTTGCTTCATCAAAAAGGCCCTCCGCATTTAATCTCCTCTTTAGTTCTTCAAAAGCAATTTGTAAGGCACCTAGGCCCAATGGTTCAATTTTTTGGACAATAATCTGGTAATTTCCTCCCCGTTCGTATACCGATACAGAACCAAATACGATGACCTTCAATCCGTCTTTCAAAGAGAAAGTAATCCTATCCGAATAGCTAAAGAAAACAGCCTGAATCTGGCTGGCGGAATCTTTAAGCGTAAAATACATATGCCCGGAAGACGGCGTTCTAAGATTTGAAATCTCACCTTCAATCCAAACATAAGGCATTGCTTCTTCAATAAGCCTCTTTAATTGGCGAGTTATCTCAGAAACCTTGAAAATATGTTTTGAATCTCTATTATCAGGCAATCCTGACATAAGTCCTTCGCGCATTCTCATTCTGAAACAGCCTCTTCAACCCGTTCAATTGAAACAGCTTTCCCTGTTTCTGGATCCACTTCTGCTATAACACCACATAAACGAACATCATTTGAAGCCACTTGAAAACGAGTAGGCATTTGTGTAAGAAATCTCTTAATAACGGAATTCACATCCCTACCAAGGACCGAATCAAAAGGACCCGTCATTCCAATATCAGTTATGTAAGCTGTTCCTTTGGGCAAAATGCGTTCATCAGATGTCTGGACATGGGTATGAGTCCCTGCTACTACTGATACTCTACCATCCAGGTACCAGCCCATTGCAATTTTTTCGCTAGTTGCTTCGGCGTGAAAATCCAGAACAATAACATCTGAGTTACCTCTAATCTCATCTATTTCTTCTGCTACTCTTCTGAAAGGACAATCTAAAGGAGGCATAAATACTCTGCCTTCCAAATTGATAACTCCTACACGAACTCCACCGGGTAGATAAAAAACAGCTGAGCCTCTTCCAGGCACTCCGACAGGAAAGTTAGCTGGTCGTAACAATCTTTTTTCATCGCCGATTCCGTCTAAAATTTTCCTCTGTCTCCAAGCATGATCGCCCAAAGTAATCACGTCTACATTGTAAGAAAAAAGCTCACTTGCAATTTCAGGCGTAATACCAGAACCTCCTGCGGTGTTTTCACCATTTGCAATAACAAAATCCAATCCATACTTCTCACGCAGCGTTGGAACAATCTTTTTAACAGCTATTCTACCGGGGCTGCCAACAATATCACCAATAAGTAAAATCTTCATTAAACACTCCAAACAATATTTCTACCTGGCATACTCTACTGCCCTGGTTTCTCTAACGACCATTACCTTTATCTGTCCGGGATAGTCCAGCTCATCCTGCACTCTCACTGCAATATCGCGTGCAATCTTATTTGCTTCATCATCACTGACCTGTTCGGGAATAACCATAACACGGACTTCCCTACCGGCCTGAATAGCAAAAGATTTATCAACTCCCAAAAATGAACCTGCAATTTCTTCCAGTTTTTCAAGACGTTTGATATATGTCTGTAAAGTCTCTGAACGAGCGCCAGGACGTGCTGCAGAAAGTGCATCTCCAGCCTGTATTAGAACAGAAAAAAGTGTTTGTGCTTCTTCTTCATTATGATGTGCACGAAGAGCAAGCACCAATTCAGGATTTTCACCGTATTTTTTTGCAAGGTCTGCCCCGATTATGGCGTGACTCCCTTCTACTTCATGATCAACAGCTTTGCCTATATCATGAAGCAAGCCAATTCTTTTTGCCATCTGTATATCAAGGTTCAATTCAGCAGCCATAATTCCCATTACGTAAGCTACTTCCTGAGAATGTTTCAAAACATTCTGACCAAAACTGGTTCTGTACTTAAGCCTTCCAAGAAGTTTGACTATCTCAGGATGTATACCATGAAGACCCAATTCAAAAACAGTTTGCTCGCCAGTTTCCCTAATAGTAGTATCCATTTCCTTTTTTACTTTGCTGGCTACTTCTTCAATACGCGCCGGATGAATGCGACCGTCAGCTATAAGTCTCTCTAAAGCAATTCTGGCAATTTCCCGCCTGACCGGATCGAATCCTGAAAGAACAACCGCTTCAGGTGTATCATCAATTATGACATCAATCCCCATAGCAGCTTCTATTGCCCGAATATTCCTTCCTTCACGCCCAATAATCTTTCCTTTCATTTCATCAGATGGCAAAGCAACTGTAGTTACAGTAGATTCGGAGACCACTTCTCCTGCATATCGTTGAATTGCCTGTATAATGATATCTTTGGATTTTTTCGATGCTGTTTCTTTTGCTTCTGCTTCGATTTGGCGAATCATTGCTGATGCATCATGACGAACTTGATCTTCTAACCGTGAAAGAAGGATCTGCTTTGCTTCTTCTGAACTCATTCCAGAAACACTTTGAAGCTTTTCTCTTTCCTCTTCAATAAGTTCATCGAGTTTTCTCACACGCTCAGTTACTTGAGATTGAGCGTCCCGCAAACCTTTTTCTTTGTTAACAATTTCATTTTCCTTTTTTTCAAGAACATCAACCTTACGTTCAAGACTCTCTTCTTTTTGTCTAACTCTCTTCTCAAGATTCAACATTTCCTGACGACGTTCCTTTGTCTCTTTTTCAAATTCTCTTCGCACTGTAAATATTTCGTCTTGAGTTTCAATCTTTGCCTCTTTCTTCATTGATTGAGCTTCACGCCGTGCCTGTTCCAAAACATTTTCAGCAGCGCCTCCAATAGATTTCTGCTTCAATTTGCTAAGAATACCGCCTATAACGAAGCCAAATACGATTCCGAGAAGAATTCCAAGAATCAGCATAATTCCACCATTGTTAGTAAATAAATTTGCCATTATTACACCTCTCTTTTTTATATTTATCGCTTTTGCGTAATTCTATTAAAGAAGTTTTTTCAAAATGACGAATACCTTTGTTTGAAATAATCATATCCAAAGGAATATCATGCTCTTGAACTTCAAAATCAGTAACATACTGAAAATCATAAACAAGCCCTATTTTACAATTATGTTTGCCAGCAAAACTAAGAAACCGATCATAACATCCACCTCCACGACCAATTCTGTACCCCTGTTTATTAACTGCAACACAGGGAATAAGAATTAATTCAATATCCTGAAGGGACACTATCTCAGAATTCCCAGATTCTGGCTCCATAATGCCAAAAGAACCCGGGCTTAAATCTCTGTCAACACAGCAAACACTTCTTGCCTCTAATCCGCCATTCTGCGAATTATACCTGGGGAAGATTACTCTCTTCCCATACATAAAGGAGTGGCTAATAATCTTTCCTGTATCAATTTCGTTATCCTTAGGAAAATACACCATGATAGATTTACACTTTTTATATTTTGTTAATTCCAGAATAAAGGAAGCAACAATATTCCCAAAATGCAAAGTCTCTTCATGTGAAAGGACATTACGCTTTTGAATCATTTTCCTTCTTATAATTGATTTTGCAAAGCTTTGTTCCACTTTTCCAGTCTTTCTTTTATTTCTCTCTCTTTTCCTCTGTCTGTTGGAAAATAGAATTTCATTTTATCATCTAAATATTCCTGTTTAACAATTCCACCCTTATAATCATGGGGGTACATGTAACCTTCACTTTTCTCCTCAGGATCTTTTGCATTTTTCAAATGTGATGGTACAAGCTGTGTTAATTCTCCCTCAATTGCAGCAAAAGCCTTTTCTATCCCCTGATAAGCGGCATTGCTTTTGGGGGCACAAGCAGCATAAACAGCAGCATGTGCCAAAGGTATTCTTGCCTCAGGCATTCCAATAAATTCAACAGCCTGAAGAGCAGCTGTTGCCAGAATTAAGGCCTGAGGATCTGCATTTCCAATATCTTCAGATGCAAAAATCAATATTCGACGTGCAATAAACCGAATATCCTCGCCAGCTTTAAGCATTTTCGCTAACCAGTAAAGAGCTGCATCAGGATCACTACCACGCATACTCTTTATAAAAGCTGAAATTGTATCGTAGTGTCCATTTTCATTTTTGTCATACACCAAAGCTTTCTCCTGGAAACTTTCCTTTGCAGTCTTCAATGCTATCAGCCTATCGCCTCTTTTGTCCGGATCAGTAGAAAGGGCTGCTACTTCCAATGCATTTACAGCTTTTCTGGCATCACCATCTGAAGCCACAATCAAATATTTTAATGCATCTTCTTCCACTTTCAGTTGCATATTGCCCAATCCATTTTCAGTATCACTAATGGATCTTCGCAAAATAATATCCAAAGCATCTTCCTTTAATGGTTCAAGACGGAAAATTTGAGACCTTGATATCAGCGGGGCATTCACGGAAAAAAACGGATTATGCGTAGTTGCACCTATAAAGGAAATAGTTCCTTTCTCAATAAACGGCAATAGAACGTCCTGTTGAGCTTTATTGAATCGGTGTATTTCATCAACAAATACAATAGTCTTTTGTCCGGATAACAGATTATGCTTTGCTATTTCAACAGTTTTACGGATTTCAGAAACATTTGAAGTGACAGCACTGAGGTTTACAAAACGCCTTTTTGTAGTTGACGCTATGATAGAAGCTAACGTAGTTTTTCCACTCCCGGGCGGTCCATAAAACAGCAGAGAAGTTACTAAATCTGCCTGAATAACACGCCTTAGGAGCATATTATCCCCGAGAACATGGCGTTGCCCTACGAAGTTATCCAAACTTCTTGGCCGTATCCTTTCAGCCAATGGAGCACCACTATCCAAATTATTCTCGAGGACCTCCTCTCTTTGGAAAAGGTCCATGGAAATACACCTTAAATTTATATTAAAACCTTCTTGAGGTTGTTTGTAATTATCAAGCAATCAGCATATAAAAAAAGAATACCCCGCCGTGCCGGATAAAAGACCTCTTTGATACCGAAAGATATCTACGTGGGTGCCCTTTTGAAGAATTTGCGCTTCCTGTTACTTCCAGGCTTGCACGCCTTCTCCCAAGCTAAGCTCCCTCATAAGAGGTGTTGGAACAAAGAATCGCCTTTTAAATACACGAACACAGCAGGGTAATCAGATCCATTTTATCTCTAGGATTTTACCTCTTT
>JAVCCS010000095.1 GCA_030765365.1 Candidatus Theseobacter exili | reverse complement strand
GTAGAAGCACCAAAGGTAGAAGCACCAAAGGTAGAAGCACCAAAGGTAGAAGCACCAAAGGTAGAAGTTCCAAAGGCTGAAGACGCAGAATAATATATAATTTGATTATACTTAAGAATTGGTTTACAGGAATATGAGATTGATTATACGAGTTGTAGTGTTCTTGTGTGCCTTATGTGTGATTTGTGGTTTTAATGAGGCTTTTTCTTCTAAGGAAGAAGAAGCCTCATATCTAATTGTGGTAACAGAAGAGATACAGGATGGAATTGAAAATTACATAGAAGAGCGTATCGAAAAGGGCGGTGGATATTTTGTGCTTCCTTTCGACGATAAAGAATTGCGGCTTAAACTTGTTCGAGTACATACCGAATATCTGGCTCATTTAAGTTTTCAACACTATTTCGCCTGTGTGGATTTAGTTGATATCAGCGGCGACGTCTACGATGTTGATTTTTTTCTTGCTGGAAAACCAGGGGCTATGACAGTCATTGAAACGACTGTTCATAAAATAAACGGACAACCCTATTATGCCTGGGAACAGAAAAATGATAAAACCTGGCATCGCATACCCATAGAAAATGCAGATCAAAACCATCTTGGTGTATTAAGGGACAGTGATGAATTCGATTTTTTTTACAAAGCAGAATTGCCAAAGTTAACCGAGAAGGCCCGCATCTGGATTCCACTGGCAGATTCTGATCAATTTCAAACAGTGGAAATAACTTCTATAGAAGTTCCTGGTAAACAAAAAATATTGGATGAAAAGAATCATGGCAATCGTATTCTTTTTCTGGAACTTGAACCTGAGGATAGTGGAAAGATAATTGATATTCGTTATCATGTAAAACGTCTTGAGAAATCTGCTTATCCGGTAAAGACAAAGGATCTTAAAAAATACCTTAATCCTGAACGCCTGGTGCCGGAGAAACAGGAATTTGAAGATATAGCCATGAAGGTTGTAGAAGGCAAAAAAACTGATTTGGTTCGGGCGAGAGCCCTTTATGACCATGTAATTGATCGTATGAGCTATATAAAATATGGAACTGGTTGGGGTAAAGGCGATGCTGTTTATGCATGTGACGCAAAAACAGGCAACTGTACCGATTTTCACTCTTATTTCATTGCTCTGGCAAGGTCAGCAGGTATTCCTGCCCGTTTTGCAATTGGAGCGGCAATTCCATCGTCGCGTAATAATGGCGGGGCAGACGGTTATCATTGCTGGGCAGAGTTTTATGCCGATGGTAAATGGTGGCCTGTTGATATTAGCGAGGGTGATAAATATTCGAGTCTGGCAACTTACTACTTCGGGCATCATCCTGCAAATCGATTTGAACTAAGCCGTGGTCGTGATCTTGTAGTCGAGCCTGGACCCGATTCTGGTCCAATAAATTTCCTTGCTTATCCCATTTTAGAAATAGGCGGCAAACCTGAATATATAAAACCTAAGTTTACTTTTGAAAGAATTGCCGCAACAAACGATCCTGATAGTATTAATTAGATACAGATCTTTCCAGTGTAATCTCTGAAAATCAATGTCCATAGATGTTTCAAAAAAACCTCCGTGAGCTATGTATCTTTGTGTGATAATCTAATGGTGTTTAAATATCCCTGATATCAAGGAGAAATTATGATAATACCTAAAATTATAGTTCGCGGTGGTGCTCGTCGGAACACAGACCACGAGGAAGAGCGGTTGTCAGATGTAAAAGCAGCACGTGATTTTATTGGGAAAACTTGCTTCGGAATTTGCGCATTCGGCAGGTTTTATAAGATTTGATCCGCGTACACGCGAAAAAGTTGAAGATTGGCTGGATATCCTTGAAGAGTTTAAACAAATAACTACATATGAGCAGATTCATCATATTGATAAATTTAATTAAAAACTGTGAGTAAAACTATGAGTGTTATGGACCATGTCTATCTCTGTGCATATCAGTGTATGATAATGCAAGAGTTATCCTGTCCGTTAGTATAGTTATGATGTATCTAAGGAGGAATAAATGCAGAAAACAATTACCAGGCAGTTATTAGGACTGTTTTGTTTTTTTGTTTTATTTATTATGTTCGGTTGTGGCGGCAAAAATGTTGCTGTGGAAAAATCGATGGCGATACCTCAATTAGGAATATCAGTAATAATTCCTGATGGTTGGTTGTTAGATAGTTCCACTATGTGTCACAAAGATGATTATACAGGTATAATTGTAGTTATTCCCCTGAATGGGAAAAGCTTCGATGCTATAGTGAATAATATGTACAAAGAATCAGATTCTGTAATAATTTCTAAGAAACCTTGCAGGATTGATGGTGTTGAAGCTGTGAAGGCAGTACTTGAATTTCCTTCGGCAAGCACGAAAATGATACGTGTTTATATACATAAAGGGCAATATGCTGTTCTGCTCTCATTTGCAGTTTTAAAAAATGATTTTCAAAAGTATGAACCGGTTTTGAAAAAATCTGTTCAGTCTATAAAAGTGAAATTATAAATGGAGCAGAGTTAATGCCAGGTGTTTTTATGAATAATTTAGATTTATATTATGAGATTCACGGTGATGGGAACCCTCTAATGCTTGTTGCCGGGCTTGCAAGTGATTCTCAGAGCTGGTTGCCGGTGATTGAGGAATTGTCACGCAATTACTGTGTAATAACACTTGATAATAGGGGAGTAGGCAGGACAAAACCTTATGATACAGATATAAGCATTAATAAGATTGCGGATGATTGTATAGGTTTGGCAAAGCATTTAGGATTTTCAAAGATAAGTTTGCTGGGTCATTCAATGGGAGGTTTTGCAGCTTTAGATTGCGCTATCAGATACCCAGTTTATATTTCAAGTCTTGTGTTAGCATCTACATCAGCATTTAACTCACAAAGAAATATTGAGCTGTTTCTTGATTGGGCCATGTATTTAGAATCAGGAATGAATTTGAGGACGTGGTTTAAGAATGTTTTTTATTGGTTGTTTACAAGACGTTTTTTTAACGATACTAAAAAGTTGAACGATTTTCTAACCTATGCTGTTGAATATCCTTTCCCACAGGATGTTTCTGCTTTCAAAAAGCAGGTTTTAGCGATTAATGAATTTAATTGTTCCTCAAAATTACATGCAATAAAGTCAAAGACTTTGATTGTCCATGGCAAAGAAGATATGTTGTTTTGTGAATCGGATACAAGAATTCTGGAAAAAATCCCTGAATCGAGCTTCTGTTTGATTGATAATGCTGCACATTCGATTCATATGGAAAAACCTGAAGAATTTACTGAATGTGTTTTAGAATTTATGAATAAAACAAAATTTTAAAGAAAGTAGCTGTAAAAAGAGTTATATGCATTTAAAAAGAAAGAATAGAGAAGAATCATTAGAATTATATTATTGGCTGTGCTCCAGCCCGTTTGGACAAATTGTTTTGGTGTGGTCAGTGTATCAGGGTAAGCCAAAGATATATAGTATTACGCTTCCAAATCATGAAATTATTGAAAAAAATATTATAAAAAAAAATTGCTTTGAAATTGATAAAATTGCTTTTGATATTGAAGCTTTCATTAATGGTGATAATGTTCAGTTTTCACCAGAAACCGTTAGAATGGATTTGTGTTCAGGTTTTCAAAAAAAGGTATTGTCTACTTTAAATAAAATTCCCCGCGGTTATGCCAGTACCTATAAGAATATTGCCCGGCAATTGAATAACTCTTATGGCTTTCGTGCTGTTGGAAATGCGCTGGCTAACAATCCATTTTCTGTAATATTCCCATGTCACCGTGTTATTCGTTCAGATATGTTATTGGGTGGTTACCAGGGAGGATCATATATGAAAAAGGGTCTGTTAGAAATTGAGGGTATTGAATTTGACGATAAAGGACGTGTTGAATTGAAATGCTTGTTATATTAATTTATTAGTAGGAGTTGGTCACTGTATATTTGCAAGTGATTTTCCGGTTGAAAAAAACATAAGTATTGGTTTTCTTGATTTTCGTTGTTTCATCTTTTGATGCAATAGTGTAAAGTTTCTAAGAATTTTTACATATATTATATTACTTATATATGGGCTTCAATAACGACAATTCTATTGTTTTGGCGTTAGGAATAAAATTCACTATTGAATATCTAAACTATCTTTCAGTGCTATCTAAATGATCAGGATTTATTCGTGGTATCTTATAATTGCATTTGTATAAGGTTTTAGCCTATGGCTTTGATTAGTCTAAATAAAGTAAATCTTGCCTTTGGCGGTCCGCCTCTTTTTGATCAATTGAGCCTGCATTTAGAATCAGGGGAGAGGGTTGCTCTATTAGGGCGTAATGGTGCAGGTAAAACTTCGCTGATGAAAGTAATGGCCGGTTTGACAGAAGTCGATTCCGGAGAAGTCTTTTTTCAGAAAGATATTCAGATTGTTCATTTACCTCAAGAGGTTCCGTCAAATATAACCGGAAGTGTGTTTGATGTAGTTTTATCCAGCTTAGGTAAATGTGCACAACTGTTGAGTGATTACCATCATCTTGTTCATAGACTTCAAACTGAACAAACACCTGAATTAATGGAGCAGCTTAGTAATCTGCAGGCTGAGTTAGATCATACTTGCTCATGGGATATTAGTAATCAGGTTGAATCAGTCATTTCAAGAATGAAACTGGATTCGGAAAGTGATTTTGAACAGTTGTCTGGCGGACAGAAGCGCAGGACGCTATTAGCCCGGGCTTTGGTATTAAAACCTGAAGTGATTTTATTGGATGAACCCACTAACCATTTGGATATTGACTGGATTAACTGGTTGGAAGATTATTTAAGAACTTATCAGGGTACAGTGTTTTTTGTTACGCATGACCGAATGTTTATGTCTCATCTTGCCACAAAAATAGTTGAGCTTGACCGCGGAGGAATTTTCAGCTGGTCATGCGATTATAAAACTTTTCTTAAACGTAAACAGGCAACGTTGGAAATGCAGGAAGCCCGTTGGGAGGTTTTTGATAAAAAACTGGCTAAAGAAGAGATATGGATTCGCCAGGGTATAAAGGCTCGGCGTTGCCGTAATGAGGGACGTGTTAAGGCATTGTTGCGTTTGCGGAAGGAAAAGAAAGCCCAAAGAAAAGAGATAGGCCAGGTACGTTTCACACATCATCAAGCGGGCCTTTCCGGGAAGTTGGTTGCAAAAGTTGCTAATTTGGGATTCAGTTATGAAGATAAATGTCTTATTAGCGATTTTAGCACACAGATAATATATGGAGACAAAATTGGTATTATTGGACCTAACGGGAGCGGTAAAACAACACTTTTGCGTCTTCTCTTAGGTGAATTGTCTCCTATTGAAGGGCAAGTTAAATTAGGCACCAATCTTCAAATAGCATATTATGATCAGCTTCGTGAGCAATTAGATGATGAAAAAACTGTCGCTCAAAATATTTGTGATAAGGGCGATACTGTAATAATAAACGGTGATCCGAGAAATATAATCGGGTACTTGCAGGATTTTCTTTTTTCACCGGATAGAGCACGCAGTCCTGCAAAGGTTCTTTCAGGTGGAGAACGTAACCGTCTTTTGCTTGCAAAGCTTTTTACTAATAAATTTGAAGGTTTAGTAAAAAGCTTTGCAAGCAAAAGACGGTTACGTTCTCCACCTGAAAGAACCTTTGCAGGACTGCGTGCTCTATCC
>JAVCCS010000153.1 GCA_030765365.1 Candidatus Theseobacter exili | reverse complement strand
TGTCTTTACAACCGGTTTTTCGTATTTCTGTTTTTCTTTTTTCTTCATTAGAAACCACCTTTCTGAAATATTACTGATATTATCTCTAATTTCGTCTTTTTAGACAAGTTATTTTTAAATATAATCACGGATTTACGTGAAGTACCGAACCGTAAGCCTGCTCATATATCCGTACAGAAAACAGTTATAAAAATTCCCTTTTCACTGAAAGTTAATTCAGGTTTAGCTGTTTCCTGAGACGGATGTCCCTTGAAGAGCTCCCGATTAGAATCTCAAAAGCCCCGGGTTCTACCAGCCATTTCCTGTGTTTTGGATGATAATATGCAAACGCATCTTCATTTAACTTAAACTTTACAGTCTTTTTTTCTCCCAGAACTAATTCCACCTTTTTAAAAGCCTTTAATTCCTTTTCCGGCCTCTCCAGCTCCGATTGAATGTCTCTGATATACAACTGAACAACCTCTTTGCCTTTCCTGTTTCCGGTGTTTTGTAAATCAACACTCACTTCTGCTGTCTTATTATCGGGTTCAGGAGAAGAAACCTTAAGATTGCTGTATTCAAAAGTGGTGTATGACAACCCGTGCCCAAATGCAAAAAGCGGCTTTTTTTTATATTTGTCAAAGTACCGGTATCCCACAAAAATACCTTCAGCATACTTTACAATTCCATTTTCTCCGGGATAGTTTTTCATTGCAGAAGAGTCCCCAAGTTTTTCTGAAAAAGCAACCGGCAGCTTACCGGAAGGATTAATCCGTCCAAAAAGCACATCTGCAATAGCATTGCCTCCTTCCTGTCCGGGATACCATGCTTCCAAAACTGCCGGAACATTATCAATCCATTGAATCATCTGAACCGGAGAACCATTAATCAATACAACTATTGTATTTTTATTAGCAGCGGAAACCTTTTTTATAAGATCAATCTGATCTTCCGGAAGAGAAAACTTTTTTTTGTCCAGTCCTTCTCCTTCAATCTCTTTGCATAGACCGGCAAATACTATGGCAACATCTGACTGACCAGCTAAAATCTCCACTTTGTCCTGCTTCGTATCCGGCGGACTCCATAACAGCTTTACCAAAGCTTCCCCTTCATTTTCATAATACTCGATTTTAATATCATATCGTTTACCCGCCTGCAAATGCACCCTTCGTATATGCGTTTCAGTTCCATGATCTCTCCATTCGTTAATCAGGCACTTCCCGTCCAAATACAGTCGGACTCCGTCGTCGCTTGCTAAACCTAAATCGTAATATCCAGTTTGAGGAGGAACCAGTTTGCCAGTCCATCGAACAGAATAATTATCTTTTTCAACCCATGGCGAGGGAAAACTTTGACCCCAGTTAAAATCAATTTCCGGATCTACCCTTGCAAAAACCGGTTCACCTTCCAATTTCTTGTTATTATAATATTCCCCCTGCAGGCCCTCTTTCTTTGAAACAGAGCCCTCCCCAGGCAGAAAAAGAAATTCTCCCGGCACCACCCGAATATTCCCGATAAAACCACATCCTTGTCTAAACATTATTTTTATGTTATCCGGACAAATATTTTTTAATCCCGTTAATGGACTAACAGAATAAAAAGGCGATACAGTAGAACTTCCCCCTCCTCCCAAACGTGCCTCAGATGCATTTGGTCCAAAAACCGCGATAGATTTTATTTCATTAATATCCAACGGTAAAATATGCCTGTCATTTTTCAACATGACAATGCTTTCCTGCGCTACTTTTCGTGCTAACTCTCTATGCTCTTTTGAGTCCAACATCCCCTCGAGGGGACTTTCTGACCTGTCAAACAAACCTAATGAAAATTTCAACCATAAAATTCGCCTAACTTTCTCATCGATGCATTCCTCACTAACTTTTCCCTTTCTGACCGCATCGAGAAGCGCCTGCGAAAAAAACTTTCCCGGCCCTGGCATCTCCAGATCCAGCCCCGCAAGGGCAGATGGAACAGTACTGTGCACTGCTCCCCAATCCGAAAGAACAATTCCTTTAAATCCCCATTCATCCTTCAAAATATCTGTTAACAAATGGCTGTTCGCGCAACAATACTCACCGTTCACCCGGTTATAGGCAGCCATAACAGTCCAGGCGCCTCCTTCCTTAACCCCGGCTTTAAAAGCCGGCGAATAAATCTCCCTCAAAGCTCTTTCGTCAATATCCGCACTGATAGTCATCCTTTCGAATTCCTGATTATTACACGCGAAATGCTTCAATGAAGTACCCACACCCTGACTTTGCACTCCCTGCACATAGGCAACTGTTATCCGCGCAGTAAGATAGGGGTCTTCACTAAAACTCTCGAAATTCCTCCCCCCCAATGGAGTCCGATGAATATTAATACAGGGCCCCAATAAAACATGCCGTCCTTTAGCGCTGGTTTCCCTACCCAGAGCAGCGCCAGTCTTCCGGATCAAATCCGTGTTCCAGCTTGCGCCCATGGCAATTGAGGTAGGAAAGCATGTTGCCTTTCCGTCGCGGACTCCATGAGGACCGTCAGTAAATCTCATTACAGGAATCCCTAATTCTTTATCTTCAAAAGTCTCCATGGAGTTTCTGCCAGAGAGCTGCACAATCTTGTCCTTCAGACTCATGCGTCCTAGAAGATCTTCAACCCGCTTTTCAACGGAAAGAGCAGAATTCTGATAAGGGTGTTCCCTAACAGATTTTTCAGAATATCCTTGAGACACAACTGTTAATAACCACAATAAACAGCATACGATATTAAAATATGATAATTTTCCGGAAAACTTGCCTCTCATTTGTGACCACATAAAAAAACCAGCCTTTCATATTTGTAATTTACTTAAATACCCATCAATTGTTTATATTCCTACAATATGGCTGGTATCATAAAGAAAAGAATCATAATGCAAAAACGAATTCCAAATTTTCTCATGTTGCGTCCCATACCAGTTTTCCTAAAAACTGCGAAAGACTATGTGCATCTTCCATAAGTTTGTTTTTGTTACCATGATCAACGACATTAATGCGATCTGCATTTTCCAAAACCAGGTTTAGCTCATAACTATAGAAAGAGTTTTTGTTTGTCCTGCAATATTCAGAAATAAGCTGCAGCGCATGAATTCTTGAAAGTTCAGTAAAGTTTTTAGTAGAAGACATGTGAATAACTTCATCCGGAGACTTCCTTCCTTTCCAGAAATAACCTTTAGGCTTGTCAAAAACTACTGGCGCAGTTCCAAAGTACAACATACTGCCTCCGATAAATGTAAAAACAAGGCCTACTAATAAAGGCATTATTGTTCCAATATCAAATGCAAAGTTGCCTGCTGAAAATCTCGCAGCAACAAAACCCAGAAAAATTACGATTCCGGCAAAGAGAAAAATCAAATAAAAAGCTTTAGCTCCGATTGTTGCTCTGAACTCGACACGATTAGGATCTGTTATAACCAGCTTATGGCTCTGGAAACTACTTCCCCCGGTTTTTACAGGAGTCCAGTCAGTCTGCATAGCAATTGGATCATTAAATTTGGAAGGGTCAAACGGGTTCACGTCGCGATTCATATTCTTAAGTTTATTGATTAATTTCCTTAGCACTATTATCTCCTAACACTTTGTTATTTATTAGCAACCCACTACTATTATTATTGATACTTATACTTTCAAGAATTTACTGGCTGCTTATAAAACATTCTTGTTTTTCTCTGATAATTTTCTTTTCAGTTTTAAGAACAATATATCGAGATTGAAAATTTGGTTTAGAAATACAGCCAGAATTGTAGCTGTCGGTAAGGGATCGGTAAAAAATGTTTTTATAAATTGAGGCGCACGAGCATATAGCCCGGGAAGAAATGCTGTGCTTAACCCGAAGAAGAAAGATATCCCTATCACGAAAGTCTTGCGTGAATCCCAATTTTCACTGAACATTTCCTGTAACCCGGTACATATCATAAAACACCCGGCAAATATAAGAGATGCTCCCAAAACAGGTTTTGGCATAAGCGATAAAGCAGTTGTGAATTTCGGGAAAAAAGCAAGTATTATAAAAAATACTCCTGCAGCAACACTAATCCATCTGCTTACTACTTTTGTCGCTCCTGCTAATCCAATATTACTTGATGAAGTATCAACCGCCATTCCTCCAAGCAATCCCGCCAAAGCCGTGGAAAAACCATCAGCTAAAAGGCCTTTTCTAATCGGCACAAAATTCGCCTCCTTAAGTTCCGGTTCCGATATTTTCTGAGCAGCCAACAGGTTGCCGAATGATTTCAAAGAACCGCTTATGGCAATTACAACAAATGGAATTATCATTTTGAAATCGAATGTAATTCTCCTGAATTCGTGGCCAATAGAAGGAAGTGCAAATATTGGGCTGTCTTTAACTGCAAAAAGGTTATGCCAATATTCAGGAATCAGTACAACTGCCAGAATCCATCCTGAAATCATGCCTATAAACAGACAATACATTTTTATAAATCCCCTGCCCCATATATTGCATAGGACCATAACCATTAACGAGAACAAGCCTATAACTATATCCAAACTTCTGATTGCATCCCCTCTTAAAGAAAGACCAAAAACTGATGTAACCGACATTTTAATAATGCTGACGCCAACCATTGTTACAACAAGTCCGACAATGAAGGTCGGAAAAACTTTTTTCAGTTTTTGAATCAGCGGCGCAAGAGCCATCTCGACTAATCCGGCAAGTATTATCATACCCCGCATAAGAGGAAGGCCACCGACCCATGCAGCAGATAATGACAGGCTCATGTATGATGGTCCACATACATTCGGACATAGATAACCCGAACCTATAAATGGCAACCCAACAGACTGGATAATTGAACCCAATCCTGTTGCGATCATGGAAAATGTAATTAAATCAGCTGTGAATTCTGCCGTTCCACTAAGCTGAGACGCAAATATAACCGGTATTCCAAGGGCCACAAACATTAATAAAACATGCTGAACAGCAGACATGAGCAAGTGACCTATGGGCGGCACTTCATTTACTGCATACTCGTAACTCTTATTCTTCTCCACTTGAACGGACTCCATTATTTACGGTGGCTCCGGCAAGTCTGTTATAGCACCTACATATATCTCTTCACCATCCATATTCGTCTTACATACATATAAACTCTTTTTTTCTAGAACACGTTTATACCTGCTTTTTACCATAAATATTTCCCATACATAGTCTTCTGATTCCAATTCTTTTACTGCTTTTTTAAAAGGCATATGCCCGACTTCATCAACACAATCCAACAGCTCTATCTGAGAAAGGTTTTTATTGATTACAGGCGAAATAAGTATATCGCCATTCGGATGAAATGCAAATACACGTACATCACGATAGTTATATTGTGAGACAGGGCTCGATATAACTGCAATAGCTTCCTGCCCTTTCTCCCTTATCAGCTGAGCAGCAGAGTCGACAACTATCCTGATAAATTCCTTCTCTTCATGAGGATAGTTCAGACCACCGCCGACAAAAAGTTCTTTGCCATCGGAAGTATTTACCTTGAAATGACAGGAAGATTTGGGAACAGAATAGAATTTTCCTGGTTCCCACCATGAATAATGCACCCAGGAATGAGGGTTATTTTTATCTTTTAGCGCATCAAATATAATATGTGGAACTTTTTTGCCGTTTTTATCTGTAATATCCAGTAGGTTTTTGCCTTCAAGATGTTCCATACCGGCATGATAAACATTTGTAAAATCCATGTCGTAAATGTACAGGTAATGATCGGGTGTGTTATAGAGTTTACGGTTGTTTCGAAAATAATCCAAGCTTTTCAAACCGTCTTTTTCTAATATCAAAGCGGCACTGTAAACAAATTTCACCAAATCTTTTGTATCACGGTATTGATATACGTCCAGGTTCAAGCCTTCATATTTGCTCTTACACCCTGACAACATTACTCCTATTGTTGAAATAAGAACCATATGTTTAATAAAGTTTTTATTTTTAAATTCGGGCATTATCTAACAAACCCATTCTTTTGTTTATATGATTGTGCGCCCTCATGCCCTGGAAAACCCCGTCAACATTCAAAAAACCGGCATTTTTTTGGCACTTACCTATCACCAGCAGTATATGCATCAACAGGTCTACCATCAAAAAACACACACTATAATAAACCTATTTTAGCAAATCCACCTAATTCAAACCTCTGTTTCTTTGTGTTTTTATTTTTCCTGATTTTTAGCCAGCAATAGTTCGAATACTTTTGATCTCTTTAATGGCAAAAGAACAAAACTTGATATAAAAAATGTTTTTCAGAAACGCCTAACTAGTTTACCTCATAAGCTTTGAGAAAAATCTTGAAGTTTAATATTAGGAGAAGTATTCTTAAATGTAATAGAATAGACTTTTTCCCTATTTCAGGTGATTTTGTTGCCACTTGCTAGAAATTAATGTTGTTTTCGACATGCTGGGATAAGAGTAATACACTCCAAGTAACAGTTGTTCCGGTTTTAATAAACAATTTTTGGATAATGATTACCTTATATTGCCAGCGAAATAATGCTCCAACATTTAAAGGAGGCTTAATATGGCACTACATGAAAAAAATAAGGTTCGCGACACCCTGCTCGACGATGTATACGCATCTACTGATCTTTCAATTAGCATGCCAAAGTATAAGTTTGGAAATGATGAACACGATCCCAGACATGTCTATCAAATAATACATGACGAGTTAATGCTTGATGGCAATTCCCGTCAGAATCTTGCTACTTTCTGCCAAACCTGGGTAGATCCTGAAATTCATCGACTTATGGATGAAAGTATCGACAAAAATATGATTGATAAAGATGAATATCCTCAAACCGCTGAAATAGAAGCCAGGTGTGTACATATGCTGGCTGACCTGTGGCATTCACCGGAAGCAGCCAATACTTTGGGCTGCTCTACTACAGGATCAAGTGAAGCAGCCATGCTTGGTGGCATAACATTGAAATGGAAATGGCGCGAAAAGATGAAAGCCCAGGGCAAGTCTACACAAAAGCCCAATCTTGTAACGGGTCCTGTACAAATTTGCTGGCACAAGTTTGCCAAGTACTGGGATATTGAATTAAGAGAAATTCCCATGGAAAAAGACCGCTTAATTATGACACCTGAAGTTGTTGTTAACTACTGTGACGAAAACACTATTGGTGTTGTTCCTACTCTTGGCGTATGTCTGACATGCCAGTATGAACCGGTTAAGGAAGTTAGCCAGGCACTGGACAAACTGCAAAAGGAAACAGGCTTGGATATTCCAATACATGTAGATGGAGCCAGCGGCGGATTCCTGGCACCCTTCTGTAATCCGGAACTTGAATGGGACTTCAGGCTTCCGCGTGTAAAATCTATTAATTCTTCTGGTCACAAGTTTG
>JAVCCS010000034.1 GCA_030765365.1 Candidatus Theseobacter exili | reverse complement strand
CTTTTTGCATGCCATCATGAACGAATTGAATGACTTCCAATGCTGTTTCACATTTAGGCCCTCCGGCTATTACAACAGGTACAGGACAACCTTCGGTTACTCTATTAAAATCTTCGCACCAGTAAGTTTTTACGACTCTGGCACCTAGTTCTGCACAGATTCTGCAACAAAGAGCCAGATACCGTGCGTCACGTTTTTCCATTTCTCGACCGACAGCTGTTACGGCCATTACAGGAATTCCCAGAGGTTCACACTCGTTTACGATTTTTGAGAGATTATGAAGGGTTTCATGTTCGTAATCACTGCCAATGAATACTGAAATCCCAACAGCAGAAGCGTTCAGCCGAATAATTTCTTCTATAGAGGTAGTAAGAGCTTCATTTGCAAGGTCAGAACCGACTACACTTGTGCATCCTGAAACTCTGAGAATTATGGGAATGCTTTTTTGTGGATTAACACAATGCCGTAAAACGCCTCTTGTTACAAAAAGTGCATCAGCATATCGAAGAAGAGGTTTTATTGTTTTACCTGGTTTTTCAAGACATCTGGTTGGACCTTGAAAATATCCGTGGTCAATCGGAAGAAAAAAACATTTTCCGTCAGGTTTTATTACTTGAGCAAGTCTATTCTCTATTCCCCAATCCATTGTGAATGCCTCCTTCTTAATATGTGATATATATTTATTAATTTGAATAATATTGATCTGCTATATTCAAGTCAAGTCCGAAAGACTGGATCGCAATGGTTTCTTTTATTGTAAGTTCGTTATTGTGCAGGTATAATATTTCAGATAAATATTTGCCTGTATATAGAAATGTCAACATTGCACTTTTTTGTGGTTAAAAAGGAGAGGATGGAAAGCAGTAATGAGGAAACCAATGCGAAAATTTAATTTTGATTCGGTAGTTTTTGATATGGATGGTGTTATAACAAAAACGGCTGTTGTTCATACCCGAGCTTGGAAAACTGCGTTTGATGATTATTTGCATTTTCGTGAAAATATGTATAACGAACCTTTTATGGAATTTACAGATCAAGATTATCTTGAATATGTTGACGGAAGACCAAGATATCAGGGCGTTAAGTGTTTTCTTCAATCCAGAAACATTAGCATTTCTTTTGGCCATCCATCGGATTTACCACAAAAAAAGACGGTTTGCGGAATTGGCAATTTGAAGAATAGAAAGTTTAAGGAGATAATAAAAAGGGATGGTGTGGAAGCTTATTCTTCAACAGTTGCTTTGGCAAAGGATTTGAAGAAAAAGAAAATAGGAATTGCTGTTGTGACATCATCAAAGAATTGTAAAGATGTGCTTTCTTCTGCAGGAATTCAGCGCTTGTTTACTATTAGGATAGACGGAATAGTTTCTTCTGCACTTGGTCTTAAAGGAAAACCTGCAGGTGATATTTTTGTTACAGCGGCAAATGAATTGGGAGTGTTACCTGAACGTTCTGTAGTGGTTGAAGATGCCAAAACCGGTGTTCAGGCAGGAAGGAACGGAGGTTTTGGACTTGTGATAGGAGTAGCCAGACAGGATAATGAATCAGAATTGTTAGAAAACGGTGCTGATGTTGTTGTTAAGGATTTGGAAGAAGTCTCCATTGACTGGATAGACAAATGGTTTGAAAAAGACAAATAAGTTTTTAGACATTATTTGTTACATTAGCTGAGCAAAAAATGGGAAGGAACCGAAAAAAATGGAAGGATTTTCTCCGTGGATTATTGGCTATGAAGATTTTGAACCTGCTCATGAAGGCCTAAGAGAAGCGTTGTGCACCCTGGGAAACGGTTATATGGGAACAAGAGGTGCAGCTTTGGAAACAAGTGCATCAAATGTGCATTATCCAGCTACGTATATTGCAGGCCTATATAACCGTCTTTCTACTATAGTTGCCGGACGCAAGATATTTAATGAGGATTTTGTAAACTGTCCAAACTGGACTTTTATCACTTTCAGAATCGAAAATGATAATGAATGGCTGCATCCCTCAGAGAGTGACATCCTGAATTATTCTCAGCATCTCGATTTTTACCATGGAGTACTCCATAGAAAAATACGGTTTCAGACTGCAAAAGGATAAATTACATCTGTTGAATCAAAGATGATTGTTCATATGGGAAACCCTCATTTAGGAGCCATTCAATATACTATTACTCCTGAGAATTACAGCGGATTTATTACAGTTAGAGCAATGCTTGATGGTACAGTGCAAAACACTGGCGTAAAACGCTATTTGCAGTTAAATCATAAGCACTGGAACGCTGGTTCTTCAGGGGGTTTCTGTAATAATGGAGCCAGTCTTTCTGTTGTAACTAATCAATCAAAAATTGAAGTAGGTTTAGCAGGTATTATTAAGCTGTTTGTGAATGAAAAAGAAGAAAAACCAATAATTAGTTTGAAGCAAAAAGGTAAGAAATGCGTTATACAGGAATTTAAAGTCAATGTTAAGGAAAAGGAGCAGCATACCGTTGAGAAAATTGTTGCTGTTTACACTTCCCAAGATAATAAAATTGAAGATCCCAAAGTTTCTGCTGTTGAAGCTGTTAGCAAGTGTAAAGATTTTAATTCTTGTTTAAAAACTCATCAAAAAGCTTGGGAAAATATTTGGGATAAATGTGACATTTGTATTGAAGGAGATCATTTTTCTCAAAGAATTATTCGGTTTCATATGTTTCATTTACTTCAAACGGCGTCTATTCATAATAAAAATATTGATGCAGGTTTTACCGCAAGAGGTCTTCACGGTGAAGCCTATCGAGGCCATATTTTTTGGGATGAAATGTTTGCAATGGCTTTTTATGATTTGCATTTTCCTGAAACAGCAGAGGCACTTTTAAAATACAGATTTAAAAGGCTGCCTCAGGCTAGGGCTTATGCGAAAGAACATGGTTATAAGGGTTCTATGTTTCCATGGCAGAGCGGTTCTTCGGGCGTTGAGGAGACTCAAATTATTCACTTGAATCCTTTATCAGGGAAATGGGGTTCAGATCATAGTTGTTTGCAGAGACATGTTTCTTTTGCGATTGCATACAATGTTTGGCAGCACTGGCTTCGGACTCGTGATAAGAATTTTTTGCTTAGATATGGAGCAGAGTTGCTTTTGTCTATAGCTCAGTTTGGATCCAGTTTAGTGAAGTATGATAATAAAGATGGTCTATATCATACAAAAGGTATCATGGGGCCTGACGAATTTCATGAAAAATTGCCTGGTTCTCATAAAGCAGGGTTGACTGACAATGCATATTCGAACTTGATGATTGTAAGGACACTGCTTAAAGCCAAGTCTCTTTTTGATATTCTTCCAAAGAAGAAGATAGATGAATTTCAGAAGAAACTTGGCATTGGTCAGAAAGAACTTAATAGGTGGGATGATATAACAAAAAATATGGCCTTTGTTTCTCATGAGGAAGGTGTTATAAGTCAGTTTGACGGGTATTTTAAGCTCAAAGAAGTTGATCTGGTAAAGTATCAAAAGAAATATAATGATATTCATAGAATGGACAGAATTCTTAAGTCTGAAGGAAAATCACCGGACGAATATAAAGTTGCCAAACAGGCAGATGTTCTAATGATATTCTACCTTTTTTCCGCAATAGAAATTGAAGGTCTTTTTAAGCGTTTGGATTACAAGTTTACTGATGATATCCTCAGAAAAAACTATTATTACTATATTAAAAGAACTTCTCATGGTTCTACTCTCAGTAAGGTTGTTCATTGTAATGTTGCAAGATTAATAGGTGAGGAAGAAGAATCCTGGCATTTGTTCCGCGAAGTTCTTGAATCGGATATTTATGATATTCAGGGAGGTACGACTCCTGAGGGTATCCATTCAGGTGTTATGGGCGGATCAATTGATTTGGTGGTGCGTGGAATGGTAGGTTTATGGATACTGGAGGACTATATTGAAATAAAGCCTGAACTTCCTCCTAAATGGTCTCATGTGCAGTTGAAATTTAAGTGTATGAACAAGTGGATTCATCTTACTGTTACGAAAAATAGTATTGATATTTTCATTGAAGGAAAAGAGGGAGAGGAAATGGGGCTTCCTTTTAAAATAAAGAAGAACCTCATCAAGCTACAATGCGGTAAAAAGGAAAGTTTTTCTTACAAGTAATATCTTTAGTGTTTTCAAAGGGGAGCAGGATGATTATTGTACAGGTAAGAATAAATGTTAAACCGGATTGTATTGATGATTTTAAAACAGCTACTATTGAGAATGCCCAAAATAGTATTCAGGAATCTGGAATTGCCAGATTTGACTTGATGCAGCAACAGGATGATCCTAAAAAGTTTGTGCTAGTTGAAGTTTATCGATCGCCAGAGGATGCGGGGTTGCATAAAGAAACCTTGCATTACCAAAAATGGAGAGATGTTGTTGCTGATATGATGGCTGAGCCAAGAAGCAGTACGAAGTATTTCAATGTGTTTCCGGATAAAAATGGTTGGGGATAAGTCATTGCAATTTGAATTTGCAACTGCAACAAGGATAATTTTTGGTACAGGAACTCTTTGTGATATTGGATCTCATGCGGCTAAGTTGGGACACAAAGTTTTTGTTGTAACCGGACGCAACTCTGATCGAGCAGCAAGACTACAGAAATTGCTTGAGCTATCAGGTTTGGAGTATGTTCTTTTTCACGTATCAGGTGAACCCACAACAGAATCCGTTTTGGAGGGCAGTAGGCTTGCACGCCAATCGAAATGTGATATGGTTATTGGCATAGGCGGAGGAAGTGTTCTGGATTCGGGTAAGGCCATAGCAGCACTATTAACAAATGAGGGACATCTGTTTGATTATCTTGAAATTGTTGGGAAGGGTAACCCTCTTACAAAAGCAGCTTCTCCATATATTGCTGTTCCCACAACAGCCGGGACAGGGTCGGAAGTAACTTGTAATGCTGTCCTTTGTTCTCAGAAACATCATGTAAAAGTAAGTATGAGAAGCCCGTTAATGTTGCCTTATATGGCGATCGTTGATCCGGAACTGACAATGTCCTTGCCAAAATTGATTACTGCAAATACAGGTTTGGATGCTTTAACGCAGCTTATGGAGGCTTATGTTTCGATTAGTTCAAATCCGCTAACAGACGGGATTTGTGTGGAAGGTTTAAATAGTACTGCACGTTCTTTAGTAAGGGTGTGTAATGATGGTAATGATATATCAGCCAGGGAGAATATGTGTATTGCCAGTCTTTTCGGAGGACTTGCTTTGTCGAATGCAAAGCTTGGAGCCGTACACGGTTTTGCAGGTTCTCTCGGTGGAATGTATACTATTTCGCATGGTGCTTTGTGTGCCCGTTTGTTGCCTTTTGTTATGGAAGCAAATATTCAGGCTTTGAGAAAACGAATGCCGGACTCAATAGCGATGGATAGATATCATAATATTGCCAGAATACTTACAGGAAAATCGAAGTCTAAAGCAGAAGATGCAGTTTATTGGGTAAAGGAATTTTGTGAGTCTATGAATATTTTGCCTTTAAGTTCTTTTGGCTTGAAATTTGAGGATTTTCCCGAGGCTGTTGATAAAGCCTTAAAATCAAGCAGTATGAAAGGTAATCCAATACAGTTAACTAATGAAAAATTGCTGGAGATTTTGAGTAAAGCAATGTAAAAAAACCAATGCATTAATTTTGGTTTATTAAAAGGAGCTTGTTATTTATGAGTAGAATTTTGGTAAAAAAACCT
>JAVCCS010000239.1 GCA_030765365.1 Candidatus Theseobacter exili | reverse complement strand
TGCTTCAGCTGAAGGCCAAGCATCTGTTTTAGTCAACTCTTCAGCCTTATATGTTACCCTATCTGCAAACTCCTGTTTCTTCCCGGGATTCCAGTTTTGGACAGGTCTGAAATAACCAACGACTCTAGAATAAACTTCCATTTTTTCACCGCATTTTGCCATGGGTTCTCTCCTTTTTTTATCTTTTTTTCAAACAACTCTCTTACTCAACATGATGTGGACAAGTATAATGCTCTCCTGACACATAACCATGTACAGGACAAACACTAAACGTAGGTGTAACAGAAAAATACGGCAGCCTTGAATTTTCCGCTATTTTTCTTACAAGGTTTTTGCAACTTTCACCATCAGGCAAACGTTCGCCCAGGAAAAGGTGTAAAATTGTACCTCCATTATATAAAGCCTGGATATCACCCTGGTGCATCACGGCCTCAATTGGGTCATCAGTAGCACCAACAGGTAACCACGTTGAATTTGTCAGATAAGGAGCTTCCTCAGTCCCTGCTGTAATAACTTCTTTTCCGTAAAGTTTTCTATCTGCTTTAGCAAACCTGAACGATGCTGATTCAGCAGGAGAAGCTTCAAGATTATATAGATTTCCTGATTCTTTTTGATACATTTGAATACGATCTCGCATGTACTGGAGTGTTTCAATAGCAAAAGCACGTCCTTCATCACTGGCAATATCTTTACCAAAAAAATTCAGGCAAGCCTCATTCATTCCAGTAAGAGCAATTGTCGAAAAATGATGGCTAAACTTCCCAAGATAAACACTGGTATAAGGCATAAGCCCATTCTTAAGGTTGTTTTCAACAACTTTTCTCTTTATTTCTAATGAAGTCTTTGCAAGATCCATGTAGTAATTAAGCTGCCGAAAAAAATCTGCCTTTTCACCTTTTGCTTCATACCCTATTCGATTCATATTCAATGTAACAACGCCTATACTGCCCGTATTATCACCAGCGCTGAAAATATGCCCCATTTTGTTGCTCAACTCTTCCAGATCTAAATTGAGTCGGCAACACATGGCTCGAATTGAACTGGGGTTCATTCCGGTCCCTATATAATTCTGGAAATATGGCAACCCATATTTTGACGTGAGTTCAAAAAGTTTGCCCGCAACTTCACTTTCCCAGTTGAAACCTTTTACAAGACTATACGTAGGAATTGGGAATGTTAAAACTCTTCCCTGAGCATCGCCTTCCATCATTATTTCGATAAAGGCTTTGTTTATCATGTCCATTTCTTCCTGGTAATCACCATAAGTTGTATCCAGAATTTTACCGCCAACAATTGCGGGCTGCTTAGCTAAATCTTCCGGTGGGATCAAATCAAAGGTCAAATTTGTAAAAGGTGCCTGGCTTCCCCATCTTGAAGGAATATTAAGAGAAAAAACCAACCTTTGAAGATTTTGTTTAACTTGTTTATAGTTCAGGTTGTCAGAACGAACAAAAGGCGCGAGCAAAGTATCTGCGCTGGAAAAAGCCTGCGCGCCTGCCCATTCCATCTGCATAACACCAAGAAAATTCACCATCTGAATTACCAGAACGTCCAGGTGCTTTGCGGGAGCAGCCGCCACCTTATGGGCAACCCCGCCAAGTCCGTCAAGAATCAATTTCTGCAATGACCATCCGGCACAATAACCAGTAATACCGTGTGACAAATCATGGATATGCAAGGATCCATTCCGATGAGCGTCGCTGATGCTTTTGGGATAAATTTTGTTAAGCGTATAGTGGGCTATAAGACTTCCCGCAGTATGAAGCATCAATCCGGAAAACGAAAAATCCATGTTACTGTTTTCGTTAACTCGCCAATCGCTTTTATTAAGATAATCATCAACGGTTTTTTCAACTGCAAGGAAAGTTGCTTTTGTATCTCGAATTTCACGGTGCTGCTCACGGTAGAGAATGTAAGCCTTTGCAGTTTTAGCACGACCTTCTTCAATCAATGTCTTTTCTACTGCATCCTGTATTTCCTCAACAGTAGGAGGAGCATCTCTTGTAAATTTTCGACTTAAACGCTCAATGATGAGATGCGAAAGTTTTTCTGCTGTTGCATAGTCTTCACCTCCGATAGAACGGGCAGCCTGGAAAACAGCTTCTGTAATCTTGCTAAAATCGAACCCGACTACAGAACCATCCCGTTTAAAAATATGGGTGAAAGCCATTTCTCTTTCTCTATCATCCATTTGCATCTCCTTAAATTTTACTATTTTAATAATATTTATTTTTATTGGATTTCCATTAACTTAAAGAATTCCAGGATCTACATGTTTTTATGCTTTTCACTCCGAACCATCTTCTACCAACTCACTATCTGCTTCTTACTATCCACATTTTGAATATCCGCAAGTTCTACAGGAAGCACATCCTTCCAGATACTCCAAAGCCGCACCGCAATCAGGGCATGTTCCTACCACGTCTCCGCGAAAATCATTTACTTCAGGCTGTTTAGGTTCCTCCTCAATACTCAGGACCTTTGGATGTTGAGAAGAAACTTTTCGATTTGAATCCTTATCGGCTAAATACTTTTTTATGGCTTTGCCGATAGCATCAGGACAGGAAAGAACCATTCCGCCCTTTTGCCATAGAGGCGAGGGACACCTGATAGCCTGAAGCTGCTTTAAAACTGCCTCAACTTCTATTCCGGAACGAAGAGAAAGTGAAATCAAACGGGAAATAGCTTCAATTTGCGAAGAGGCACAGCCACCCGCTTTTCCAAGACTTGCAAAAACCTCAAACGGCCCTGTTTCATCTTCATTTATCGTTACATAAAGATTACCGCAACCAGTTCCAATCTTTCTTGTCGCACCCGTTGTCATCTCGGGCCGCACCCTGGTTTCTCTTTTTTTACGCTTGGGAGGTTGTTTTTCCTCTTCAGGAGCTTCTTTCTTCTGAAGAACTTGTTCCTGTCGGCTTCCATCACGATAAATGGTAATGCCTTTGCATCCCTTCTCATAAGCTAACCGGTAAGCACTGTCCACCTCACCTTTTGTCGCCGATTTAGGAAAGTTTATTGTTTTTGAAACCGCATTATCGATGTGATTTTGAAAAGCAGCCTGCATTCGCACATGCCATTCCGGTGAAATATCATGAGCTGTTACAAACAGTCTTCGAATTTCCGGCGGAATTTTCTCAATTTCCTTTAAAGACGAAGAAGCAGCAATTTTCTGCATTAGCTCTTTAGAATAAATTCCTCTTTCACGAAGCACACTCTCAAAATGGCGATTAACATAAAGAAGCCTGTTTCCATCCATAACCTGCTTGACATATACCAGTGCAAACAACGGCTCAATGCCGCTGGAACAATCTGCAATCATAGAAATAGTTCCGGTTGGAGCAATTGTAGTACGCGCGCCGTTTCTTAAAGGCGGCATGCCTTTTTTGTCATAAAGACTTCCTGAAAAGTTGGGAAAAGATCCTCTTTCTTTGGCAAGCGCTACAGAAGCATCTGTAGCTTTTTGTTGAATAAACGCCATTATCTCTTCAGCTGTCTTCACTGCTTCTTCAGAGTCATATGGTATACCAATATCTATTAAAAGATCCGCAAAGCCCATAACTCCCAACCCTATTTTGCGGTTTCCTTTTGTAACTTTCTCTATCTGCTGCAACGGATAATGATTAACATCGATAACATCATCAAGAAACCTAACGGCTTTAATAACAATATTCCCGAGTCTTTCATAATCAATTTTTTTATCTCGTACAAACCTTGAAAGATTAATTGATCCAAGATTACATGATTCATACGGTAATAGAGGTTGTTCTCCACATGGATTCGTGCTTTCTATTTCACCAAGATCCGGCGTTGGATTATCACGATTTATACGGTCAATAAATACTACGCCAGGCTCGCCATTCTGCCATGCTTTTTCTACAATCAAGTCATAAACTTCTCTCGCGCGCAACCGGTCTTCTTCTTTACCTGTCCGTGGATTTATAAGAGGATAGTCATCATCATTATTAAGTGCTTCCATAAACTTGTCTGTTAAAGCAACTGAAATATTAAAATTTGTCAATTGTTCAGTCTGCTCCTTGGAACGAATAAATTCCAGAATACTGGGATGATCAATTCGTAATATCCCCATGTTTGCTCCACGCCGCGTTCCGCCCTGCTTTACAGCTTCAGTCGCAGCATTTATTACCCCCATGAAGGAAACAGGACCGCTTGACACACCTTTTGTCGTTTTAACTAAATCGTTCCTTGGTCTAAGACGTGAAAAAGAAAAACCTGTTCCTCCACCGCTTTTATGTAAAATGGCAGTATTTTTTACTGTATCAAAAATTTCTTCCATGGAATCTCCAATCGGAAGAACAAAACAGGCAGAAAGCTGTTGAAGATCCCTTCCTGCGTTCATAAGGGTCGGGGAATTAGGCAGGAAATCCAGGGAATGCATAATTTCATAAAAACTTTCCTTTAAATTGTTTATATCAGTATTTGTTTTATAAAGTTTTTCCGCTTCCGCAATATTGTCAGCTACCCTTCGGAACATTGATTCAGGTGTCTCGGTAACATTTCCATTTTCATCACGCATTAAATACCTTTTTTCAAGAACCATCAATGAGTTGGCAGACAACGTCATTTCTTCAACTTTTTTGGTTTTTTCCTTGCTAGAAAAAAGATCAGGCTGTACTGGCTTTTTCTTTGTCTTTTTTTCCTTGATTGACACAATCATCCCTTTCCAGATATTTATGGAAATATTATTCTCTCCTCGTTATAGATTTAACAAGGCAAGGCACCTTGTTGTCAAGACAAAAAACACAAAATATTGTGTTTTATTTTAACATGAACGCAATAGGTTGTGGTATAAGCTGTTTGCAGAAATTGCCATCAGAAATCAATAAATGGAATAAAAAAGGGTTTTAAAAAATGAAAAAACGCCCCGCCTGAATAAGAAAATACTCTGCAGCAACAATTATTATCCAGCCAAATCCTTTTTGGATTCTCACCATCCAAACTCCGGATTTAGGCAAAGAAGAAACAAGCCCGGCAAATGTGCCGATGAGAACCAGAATCATACCCATTCCAAGAGAAAAAGAAAACAGTAAACTCATACCATATAAAACATTCTGTTTTGTTGCTACATATGTCAGGATAACGCCAAGAACCGGAGCAGTGCAGGGCGCAGCAATTGTACCGGAAGTCATTCCTACTAAAAATGCTCCTGCAATCCCCTTACTTTTCTTTTCTTTAGATAAGAATATTCCAAGAAACGAAGGAAGTTGAAACTCAAACACTCCCAACATAGCCAAACCAAGCAATAAAAAAATATTTCCAACAACTAAAAACATCCATGGGTTTGTACTGATTTGTCCAAAAAATCGACCCGTTAAAGCCGCAAAAGCACCTAACGCAGTATATGTCACAGCCAGCCCAAACAAATAAAACAATGAAAGAAAAAAACCCCGCCAGCGAGATTCAGCACCAGAAGCACCAATATAGCCGACAGTTATAGGAATTATCGGATAAACACAGGGAGTAAAACTTGTCATAATCCCACCAATGAAGGTAAAAATAACAGCTAAAAAAGGTGAGCTCTGAATTATCTCTGATAGATTTGGCATTGTCTAATTCACGATTTCTTCTTTTCTTTAGGAATAAATCTTACAAGACGTTCATGAGGCATTTTTGAGACTGCGGAATATACAATATTCCTGTTTCTCCAAAGAATAATCCGGCAGGATTGCCTCTCCCCGCACAATATTCGTCTTCCATTATAAATCCTAAAAGATGTCTTGGAAACAGATCTGGTAAATCTATTAGGATCTATTTTAAATACCATAAGGGTCACATAGCTACCATTTTTTTTATATTTTATTATTCCGGCAGGCAATCCCATGATTTTGCTGACAGTGGATCCCACAAGATGTCCATGAGATTCGTTTTGAAATTCAGGAAGGATAACAGGTATATTCAATTGTTTTGTAAGCCACTCTTTTACCTGATCCGGGTTCTGTGAATTAAACTGCATTTTCTCTGCGCCGGAAAGTGAACGGGAATGACAATCAGCTGAAGCCTTTACAATATCTGCAGTTGAAGATTTTGAAAATACAAAGAAAAACACTGAGGTAATTACAATAAGTACAGCCGCAGCTGAAGCAAAAGAAGCAACCGGATGACCTTGAAAAACAAATGCGAACACACTCATCCTTTTTTCTGGTTTAACCAATTCTGTCAATCCCGATATTCTGTCCTTTAACTCATCTGGCGCCTTTAGCTTTATTACTCCGGAAACTGCATTTTTCACAAAAAGCAGTTCATTTAAAATAGTATGACAAGACATACATTGGTCTATATGCTGTTTAATAAATTTTTGCTGTCTTTCCGACAACTCATTATCAATATAAGCATTTAATAAAAGTTTTGCTTTTTTACAACTCATGAAGGCTTTCCTTCAAGATATCTGTATTTATATGCATATTCCATAAGTTCTTTTCTAAGCATCATACGCCCTCTTGAAATTCTAGATCGTATTGTTCCAACAGGACATTCCATGACTTTTGAAATTTCGTCATAAGAAAACTCTTCTATATCGGCAAGAACAACAGCTGTTCTGTATTCGTCAGGAAGTTTAGACAAAGCTGCTTCTACTTGATCATCCAGGCTTTCAGAAACTCCAAATTCAGCAGAAATAATATTTTCACTCTTACTGTCTGAATCCTTCATAATTGGTTGAATATCCTCAAAATCTACTTTAACGGGTTCCTTGACGGTTTTTCTGTAACGATTGATGTATGTATTACGTAAAATCCGTATTAACCATGCCTTGCAATTCGTGTTCCTTTGATATTTTGCAAAATATCTGAACGCTTTTAAAAAGGTTTCCTGCACCAGATCTTCAGCATCCTGACGATTACCTGCCATTTTATATGCCATATTGTACACAAGATCCATGTGAACCAGGGCCTCCTGAGTAAATATTTTATTTATGGATTCTATTTTGTGCGCTTTCAAAGCCAAGAAACACTGCCTTTCTTTAAACCTGACATATTATTGTTTACCGACTCCAATAATCAGGCTTAACAAGACAATGACCTTTCAGTGTTCAAAACACATTCAGGTCATTGAAAAGTTCCATAAATTTATTTTTCCGGAATACTAAGTACTTGTCCGACATAAATTGAATCCGGATTATCCAAATCATTATAATCAACAATCGAACTAACGGTAGTGCCATACTGTTGAGCTATGCTTGAAAGGCTCTCCCCACTTCTAACAACATGCTCTCCCTCTTCTACAATAACTGCAGTTCTTACTGCTCTCGTCGCTCTGCCAGAGCGTTTTTTAAGTTGTGATATCTCTCTGGAAAGTTTTGTATTTTCACGAGTGACTTCCTCAAGAACAATCTGAATTTGCTTGTCTGTATCCTTTTTTAACTTATTCAAGTGATTGACTATCAAGGTAAGATCTTCATCCTTAATCCTGGCAACCAAGCTTTGCAAACGAGAAATTTGTTTGTCCAGACTATTTAATCGGCCAACTATTTCTCTTTCGAACCTGCTCGTTCTCTTCTTATTACTACGGTTCTGGCTCTCCAGTTCGGATAAATTTGATTCAATCCGTCCTATTCTGGCTTTAATAGACCGAATTTCTTCACCCAAACCAGCCTGTTGAACTCCAATAGTACCCTCAATCCTGTCTACATCACTCTTCATAGCAACAGTAGTACAACCCTGTACTAATACGAAAGAAACAAGGAACAGTATACTGATGATTTTACCAATATATTTCATCAGAACAGTCCCCCGTCTACTCAGCTGAAATCAAGAAATGAGCCCTGCGGTTTACAGCCCATCCCTGTTCGTTTTCACGAGGATCCAGCGGCCTTTCTTTTCCATAACTTACAGTATGAAGAATATTTGGATCTATACCAAGAGAAACCAAATATCGCCTTACACTTAATGCACGCTGTTCTCCGAGTGCAAGGTTATATTCTCTCGATCCTCTTTCATCACAGTGTCCTTCAATCATTAGTTGTATTCCAGAATTATTCTGGAGGTATTGGGCAATATTCCCCACGACAGGTCGACATTCTTCTTTAACACTGTAGTCATCATAATCGAATAGAACATCCTCAAAAACTGATGTATCCTGTGGTTCAATAAATGTTCCCGGCTCAATCTGATCAGGAAGAGGAATATCCTCTCCACGCAATGCAGCCAACTGAATATCATCACCATCCAGGGCACCTACATTATCAATACCAGAGAACTCTGAACTTGGAAGTCCTTTCTTAAGTTTTTTCTTTCGAGCACAGCCAGTAGCTGCCAAACCCGCAACCAGAAGCCCAATCATAAGTAACTTCAAACCTTGCCTCATTTCCGCCTCCTTTTATTATAATATTTTTTAGTTTACCGAAAAACTTGGATTCACGTGATTACCTTTACCACCAGAAATCTGGACAGAACTTCCATCCAAAGTATCCATCAGAAACAGCTTCATTTCCCTGCCAACTTTTTTAGTAAAAACAATATGCCTTCCATCTGAAGCCCAGGAAGGATCTTCCGCAGTTCCGCTAAAATCGGTAAGCATTCTGTTTTCACCATTGTTAAGATTAATAAGCATAATGGCAGATTTTACTCCACTTCGACTACAATAAACAATCATATTTCCTTTTGGCGACCAGTCAGGATCTGTATTATGCCTTCCAGATGAAGGTATTCTTCTCATTCCGGATCCGTCACTGTTAATAATATAAAGCTTTGGAGCTCCTCCCCGGTTTGATACAAATACAATGGATTTTCCATCAGGTGACCAGCAGGGAGACGATTCTACAGCTTTTGTTTTTGTAATGCGTCGCAAGTTTTTTCCTTTAAAATCACATACATAAATTTCAGGATTTCCATCCTTACTCAATACCATTGCTATCTCATTCCCATTAGGAGAAATACTTGCTGCAGCATTCAAACCCGGATATGAAGGAAGAGACCACCTCTTTCCTTTTTCAACATCATGAATATACAGCCTGGGATACCCTGTTCTATATGATGTATATATCAACTGCTGCTTGACCGGACTCCACTCCGGAATCATTGCAATAGAACGATCTGATGTCACAGGTACAGGTGACCCGCCATCTGAATCAGATACAACTATTTCCTTTACTCCATTTATTTCTCGTGTATATGCAATCCTGGCCAAAAAATATCCGTGTTCGCCCGTAATACGGTACAGTATATCCTCAGCAAATGCATGTGCAAGCCGTCTAGCTCGCGAGGCAGATCCGGTGTATTTTTTTGCAAAAACAGTACCACCCCCTTGAAGGTCATATATATACCCTTCAAGTTCCACTTGATTTCCTGTTTGATTAATCCCGCCCGTTACAAGCAGGGCCGCACCGGTGCTTTTCCACAATTTAATGTCGGGTTTACTAGTTTTTCTTGACAGCTGCCGGCAAATTTTCTCAGGAACAACCTGAAAAAAGCCACTGTGATCAAGATCAAATCTAAGTATTTTATGAATAATTGAACTGGAATTGGACACAGTACCTGCCGAGGAATTAAAATCAGATATGGCTACTGAAATCTTTTTCCCGTACTCTTTGCTTACTTCTAATTGAACCTGCGCACAAGCAAATATATGAAACCAACAAATACAAAAAACTACATTTGTAAAAATTAACCACCCCGAATAGGAGCTTTTACAATTTTTATATAATTTTTTTCTCTCAAACAACTTTTTGAACATTAATATCTCGCTCTCTTCTACTGAGATAATTCGAATTTCATTTTTACTTCCAGTTGGCCTTTATTATATGAATCAGGAAGGGAAGGTAATACAGTTACATGCAATGCCTCAACAGCAGAACGATCAACCCTGCTGTTTCCCGATCCTCTTAAAATTTTCACATTTGTAATACTTCCATTTTTGTGAACAATAAACCCTATCGATGCTTCAAGAACTTTACCTGAAAAAAGAATATCAGAGGGTTCATTCCAGTTAAGTTTAACTTTATTTTGAATTAAACTCAAGTACCATTGATGCGGAAATGCTACAGCATCAATTTTAGTTTTTGTCCCATAATTCGTAACCTTAGGTTTTGGAACTGTACTTTTTTTAACAACAGGTTCCTTAAATTTTTTATTCTCTTCAGATAACCGTTCCTTAAGTCTTTGTTGTAAAGTCTTTTCCTCTTTCTTCGGCTTCGGCTTTGGCTTTTTTACTATCTTTTTTTTTCTGGGTTTTTCTTTAGGTTTTGATTTCTCTATTTGTTTTTTTTCAGGCTTTGGCTTGGATGCTGTTTTTACTTTTGGCTTCTGCACCTTTCTTTTTTTTGGAAGTTTCTTAATTATTTTTGCTACATCAGGTTTCTTCTGTTCCGGTACAAGATTTACATTGTAAACCTTTTCCGGAATACGATACCGTCGAATTCCTAATCCCGGAATCAGTATTATAAGAAACAATACCAAAACATGGATCGTAGCAGAAATTATAAACGCCCTGTTTGTGCCCCGGATTTCAGTATATTTACGTGAAGGAATCATATACATTATGGATAACACTTTTTTACAACAAGTGTAAAGTCTTTTTAGCAAAATATCAGGAAGTAATACTTCCCTTTTTTGCCTTTAATTCATTTACCATTTCATAAGATAAACTTAAATTGCCTCTTCCGATACCTAAACGAATATCCGGTTTGTTTTTACCGTGGAAATCCGTTCCACCTGTTACTATAAGATCTTCTTTCCCCGCTACATCTAAGTAAAAAGCTTGTTCAGCTGGAGATTGACATGGAGAATATACTTCAATTCCCTGAAGACCAATATTTACCCAATCATGAACCAAACGGCGTAATCTATCATGATCAACCTTCATTAAAACAGGGTGTGCCAAAACAGGAATTCCGCCTGAAGAACAAATCAAATCAAAGGAGGATTCAATACTCAAGCGCTCTTTATCAACATAAGCGGGTTTACCTTTTGCCAAATATTTGTCAAAAGCCTCCTGCTCGGTTCTGATAAATCCTTTGCGAACTAATATCTGTGCAATATGCGGCCTTCCTGCAACACCAACGCCTGCTTCTTCAAGAAGCTCTTCGTAACTTATGTCAGCACCCATTATCTGAAGTTGCTCAATAATCCTTGGATTTCTTCTCTTCCTTGCCAAATCAAGAAACTTCATTTTTTCCAAAAGAGGGTTATAATTATAGTCAATATAATAACCAAGAATATGTAATGTTCCCGGACCAAATTCCGCACTGATCTCTATCCCGGGAATTACTTCAACTCCGGATTCTAAACCTGCGTCAATTGCTTCCTGGTTTCCGTCAACTGAATCATGATCTGTAATCGCAATTGCCCTGAGTTTTTCATTAGCGGCCTCAGCCACAATATCCGAAGGAGAAAAGGTACCGTCAGAAACATTGGTGTGAATATGCAAATCTACTTCTGAAACACCTTTATTTTTACAATAATTCATATAATTGCCTGCTCATTTCTTTCTATTATTCACCATGGCAGGACGTAAGCGTCTTGCCAGAAAAATTAAAAAAGGCACCAGAAAAAGACACAAAAGATTAAGTCCCGTTCCGGATGATGCAGAGGTTGTAACATAACCGCAACCACCACCGCCTCCGCCGCCACCGCCCTTGACGCTTTTTATTGTACTGAACCATGCTTGAGCCATGATATCATAACCTCGATCGTTAGGATGAAGTTGATTATCAAAATAATAACTTCCAATATCAGATTTAGCATTAAAAACTGCTTCCAAATCACATAATGCCACTCCCATCTCACCCGCCAAAACCCTTATTGCATCACTAACACGGTTAGCTCTGGCAGCATAGCCGTCCAGCCTGGGTGTTAATGTTGCAACCATAGGAATTGCTCCATATGAAAGAGCTTGATTAATCATTGACCTTATACTTTCTATAATGGCCTCTGTAGCACGTCCATGACCAACATCGTTTGTACCTTCCAGTATCAGAATATATCCCGGACTATGATCTGCCAGGACTCTTCCTATTCGTCCTGAACCGGTTGATGCTTTTTCACCCGAGACACCACTGTTAATTACGATGGCTACTCCATAAGCAGAGACAAGCAAGGGTTGAAGAAAGGCCGGATAACCTCCAACACTACTGGTTATGTAACCAGAAGTGATACTGTCTCCAAAGGCAACATATGTATTCAGGTCAACCTCTGCGTAAGCTTCTTGTACATCTATTGACAAAAATGAAGCCCAGGACCATTTTGACTTTTCTGTTGCAGAAGAAACAATACTAGCAGGAGATATCCCTGAGGATTCCGTTACAAGGTTCCAGCGAAGAGAATTTAAAACACCTTCTGAGGTCCATGAAACAGATACCTGAGCTGGCTGAATATCTTTAACTAAGCCGGCAAGTCCATCTCCGGAAAATGAGATTATCTCTGGAACCGCCGGCGTCCATGTTTTTCCATTCCACAAACTTGAAACCAAACGGCTATCCTGAAACCACATTGATTTCAGTAACCCGTTAGACTCTCTTACCAATGCAGGCATTTCATTAGAACTGCTTGCTTTTCCTTTATTAACAAAAGCTTCTTCAGACCAACCTTCATCTGTAAGAACGCTAAAACCTATAGAAAAACCCTTTCCTTCAAAACCGCTCCACACAGCGACTAAACTTCCGTTAGAATCCAGGCCAATAGCAGGATCAAAATCTGACATACCATCGGTTCTGTTAATTCTAACCTTTTCAGTCCAAGCTCCTTCAATCCTTCTGGAAAAGCAAATTGTCCCATCGCCTTCCTCCGAAGCTGACCAGACCAGAGATGGATTCCCTGCTTTATCAAGACAAATAGCGGGTTGAGAAGCTATTGCTTCATGAGTGTTAACTAATTCCTCCGAACTCCAACCGGCAGAACCATATCTTGAATAATAAACGTAACTTTTATCTCCATCGTCTTTTATCCAGACAACATGAAATGAACCATCAGATCCGGCTATTACCGAAGGAGAATGCTCAGGGCAATTCTCTGTTCCGTTAAGCGGTTCAGGATTACTCCATTTCCCTACAGCCAGTCTGCTTGTTAAAATTCTGTTTCCATGATCGGACCAGGCCACACAGGCAGTTTCAGAATCACCTAAAGAAACCACTTCATTTGCAAAAACCTCAAAACCAAATAAAACAGCAATCAAAAAACATGAAATAGTCACCATGCACCTAAATCCTTGCATTTTTATAACTCCTCCCTTATTCCATAATTTCTTTTATCACGTATATAGGCTTATTTTGAGCTTCGTGATAAGTTCTTATCTGAATTTCTGCTAAAAGTCCCATTGTTATAAACTGCACACCTAAAAACATTAGAAAAACCGCCATAAGGAGCATTGGCCTTCCAGCAATAGGCTGACCAAACACTAGTCTTGCGACAGAAAGATACAAGCCGATAGCAAATCCTAAAAAACCGCTAACCAATCCAAGAAACCCGAAAACCTGGATAGGTTTAGTAGAAAAACTCAGAAGAAACTTTACTGTTATCAGATCAAGAACAACTCGCAATGTCCGGCTAATGCCGTATTTTGAACTTCCTTTTGTACGCGGCAAATGGTTAACCTTAACCTCCGCAACGCTAACTCCCATCCAGCTTGCAAGAGCTGGAATAAAGCGGTGCATTTCTCCATAAAGAGCTATGTTTTTAGCTACTTCGTTCTTAAAAGCTTTCAAAGAACAGCCATAATCATGCAATTTAACCTTGGTTGTCATTGAAATAATTTTATTGGCTATCATAGAAGGCAATCTGCGTTTGAGAAAGGGATCCTTACGGTGATATCTCCATCCGCTTACAATATCAAAGCCCTCATCAATCTTATCCAGAAGCAAAGATATATCTGACGGATCATTCTGGAGATCTCCGTCCATTGTAACTATTACTTTACCCCGAGAATAGTCAAATCCAGCTTTCATAGCGGCTGTTTGACCGAAATTTCTACGAAATTTAATAACCTTTAGATGGGCATTCTGATATTTAAGTTCTTTTAACACTTCATAAGTTCCGTCTGTACTGCCATCGTCCACAATAATAATTTCATATGTTTTTCCTGAAAGCTTTATCATTGCTTCTGAAATGCCATGACACAAGTCCCTGATATTTTCTTTTTCATTGAAAACAGGAACAACAATTGATAAATCAATATCATAGGCTTCTTTTAACTGCATTTAACCCGCCTTTATAATTGTATTAGTGATTGTTACAGAGATTTTGCTAATTTATCCTATCTACTTCAACCCTGTCAACCCAAACCTCCTGCTCACCAAGAAAGCGCACGAGAAACTCAAGCCCTGCAGAATGATTAAGAGTAAAATCAATAGAAACTGCTTTATAATCATTTTTACTTAACATCGTAGATCTCACAGTTTTTTTTCCAATAATCTGCACCCTGTATCCCGAAGCGACCATCAGTTCAACCATATCTAAATCCCGATTTCCATCATCTTTATCCATACGAATATAAAAGCTGACCCTGTATCTTCCTGGAGGATATAGCCTGAACGGACCTGAAACAACGATATCATGCGGATCTTTTGAAGGAACCAGGTACAAAGCAGTAATGCCTGAAGCACCCACATCCTCCCTTGTCCTTCCGGCATGCCACATATCCTCAATTTCATAGGATAAAAGAGGGTCTTTCTGATCATAAAATCGGGTATAAGAATAATCATACCAAACAGGAACGATACCCTTCGTTTTCACACGAAACTCGAGTGTTTTAGGTTTATCAAGCGTATATTCAAAGGTAATTGTTTCATACTCGGCAACATTCTTACTTTTACCAGGAAACAGTTGTTTACTATTCAATATCTTCTGTCCATTGTCAGTTGTTATTTCAACTTCACAAGCCGGCAATTCTGGATCAATTACCGACTTGTTTCCTACACGCACCCTAAAATCTGTCTTGTACTTTCCAGAGGGCAGGTACCGATATGGACCGTAAGCCATGAATCCACTGTTCTCTTTACCAGGTTCAGCCAAAACCGCCTGGCCTCCGGAAGCTTTTTCATCCTTTACAACCTGTCCGGTCTTGCGCGGCATCCATTCTCCTTCATAAAAAATACCTATTTTGCTTGTTTTTTTGAAATCACTTGTTTTATCTAACGGAACATCTCTCACTTTGAACAACCATAAAGGTTGACGACGCATTACATGTTCAAGGAATGGAGCTGCTTGAAGATTTTCCGCAGTAAACCCTGGAGGAAAAGGACTTACTTTTTCCGGGAAAGCATCATCATGAATAATAACATATTTCACACTAAGCTCTTTCAGTACCCGGTACTGCTCTTCTGTCATTTCTCCAACATTCATAACTTCAAGAGGCAGATACACCTTGTCCCAGTAAGAGCGGGGGATTGTAGCCGTATAGCCATTAACCATGGGAACTCGATACAGAGTTGTGTAATATTGATAATTTGAAGACCATGAAGAATCACCCGGCCATAGCGGAATATTTAAAATCTTTCCATCTCCAATATGCTTTGACACATAATCATATACACTGTTTTCACTAGGCAAAACTGCAATTCCTATCGGTTTAAAAGGGTAGTATTCCAACAAAAGAATCAAAACCAGGAATACGGCACACCATTTACCCCAGGATCTGGAAATAAGCCATAAAACACCGTATCCTGTTAAAATTGAAAGTCCAAAAAAACTAAAAAGCATGATTTTTGAAGTCTGACGGATATAGTTAAAGTTCGGAATAAATTTATAACATATTTTATATAATGGAGGAAAAGCAAGATTCGGACCGAAACTCAACCATGTTGCTATAAAAAACACCAAGCTATAAAAACAAATATTTGCCCATTGTTTTCTGTTTAAAGAAGAAAACGCCGATCCGATACCAAAAATCGCAAGAAATACAGCTGCAAAACCTGGATAAACAATAGTGGAACTATTGGGATTTATCCTTCTGAATAAATCCGAAAGAACAGGAGAATACAGGCGAACCTCCTGTAAAGTTCTTCCGCCTTCAACAGTAGTGGTATCCAGAATTATGCTTTTCATGTACATGAGGTAGGCAACAGTAATACATGCAGAAATAATAAATGGTATTAATAGTATAATATCCGAACAGCCGCGCTTGAAAACACTTTTAATCCGTCCGTTTTCTTTGGGATTATCCAAAAATATCCAGCGCCACATGAAAAAAACCGGGAAAAACAGAAATACATAATAAATCATGTGCGGGTCTGCCACACCTATGGAAAGCAGGCATATGCCTGCCCATAAAGATTCAAGCACACTCCTTTTTCTCATCATGCGTTCAATGAAAAGAATCATTAGTGGAAGCAAAAAAAAAGTAAATCCATTTGGGTTGCCTGCAATAAGTGAAGCCAACCTGTACGGAGCCAATGTATAAACAAGACTTCCGGCAAGTGCAGCAGGCCAACGGCGCACATAAAGTAAAAGAAGAAGGAAAGAAGCCAGGCCGGTTATAATAAATGATGAAAAAATAAGAATATTATAACTAATAATTGGACCAAATAATAACCCGGCAAGCAGAAAAGGTGATGAAACAGGAAAGTAATATAGCATCAAATCCTTAGGAAAAGATTCCACTGCAAATTCATATATATTTGAAAAAAGTGGAGAATTGTTAGAAAGAACCGCATCGTGCATCAGCCAAAGCTGATAGTACATCTGGAGGTAATCTCCCTGAACGAGGCCGGTAACTTCGTGCCCTTCAGGCGCAATACGAGTTGTAGGAAGACCTTCAGAAAAATGGGATCTTAACGGCCAGGTATAAATGATACCTATAATTGTGAATAGAAATAATAAACCCAGTACACCCAGAAAACGTTTGCTCATAACCTGTATTTATCCCTTTTTAGCAACAATCAAAAAATATCCGCCATCGCTACCGGCGTTTCCATCGGAATTTTTGTAAAACGGCAGCAGAATTAAAAAAACAATTTTCTCTGCTAACTTACCTGCAATAGTACCACGTAAAAACTTCAAAAGACCAAAAACTCTCATAATGTAAAGAGCAAGGATACTCCAAAAACGCCGTTCTTTTAATGAAAAGAATGGAACCTTTTTTTCAATTTGGAATCCGTTTCTCCGCAAGATATCAAGCCAATCGCTCTCAGGATAGCGATGAATCTGTCCGAGCCGTCTATGAAGTCTGTTTCTGTATAATTTTGAAGCACTCTTAAGGCCTACAGCTTTTAAAAAAACATCCGGAATTAATCCCGTATCAAAACGATCTGTCGGAATACTTACAATAAAGAGACCTCCCGTTTGAAGGACACGAGCAGCTTCTGATACAGCCGCATTTACATCTGGAACTGCCTGAAACAGCTCGGTACATAAAACAGAAGCAAAAGAGTTATCCATAAAAGGAAGTAAAATGGCATTTGACTGAACAAGAGAATTGTGATTTCCATCCGATTTTGCACGATACAATTCACCAAAAGACAAATCTGTTCCTGTACCAACAGATCCATAACCAAGCAATTCACCAATTATTTTCCCGGAAATTCCATCACTGCATCCAAGATCAAGGGTAGGATGTTCAAGTAAAACATCTGAAAGAACGCGCATTTCAAGGGCCTTAAAAAAAGCCGCCATAGGCTTCCAGAAATATTCACGGCATGTAATTCTTAAAATATTTTTATTCGCTGCAACCAATACTCAGTCCCTTAATTCACATTTATACATCATTTAAACAGTAAAAGTGAAAGAAGACTATAAAAACTCATAATTAGAGTTTCAAGGAAAATCTATTTTATGCTATGGTTTCGACATTATGTCAGTGAATAATAGGAAAGTCGCCAAAAATATCATTTTTTCTGCATTGTCCGAAGGAAGCAATGTATTTTTGTTTTTGCTTCTGATTATGGCAGCAAGATATCTTGGTGACGTAGAATTTGGAAAATATTGTTTTGCACTGTCTTTCGTAAACCTTTTTATGATGCTCGGTGATTGGGGCGTTTCATACTCAACAACAATACAGATTTCACGAGACCGATCAACTGCCAAGTTTTTTCTCGGCAATCTTTTGGGGCTTCAAGCGGCAACCGGAATTCTTATATTTTCACTTATTGCCTTTCTTGCGTGGATACTTAAGCTTTCACCTAATATTAAGCTCATTCTCTATCTTCAGACTTTTGTTCTTATTGCAAAAACGTACAAAATTGGTTTCCGCTGGATGTTCAAGGCCTTTGAACGTTTTGATCTTGAAGCGTTTACTCTTCTTATTGAACGTTCTGCAAACTTCTTTGTGGGACTATGCGTCCTTATTGCATGGGGACAAAAAGCTTTAGTACCCTTTGTAGCAACATTCCTTGTTGTAAAAATAGCCGATGCAATACTTTCAGGTTTTATTCTTAAATTTAAAGTAATATTCAGCAGGCCTCGTTTTCAGCCTGCTGAATGGCTGCGGCTTGTCCGCAACGGCTTGCCTTTTGTTATAGCATATACGCTCCAGCATGTGTTTTTTCAAATTGATACAATAATGCTTAAACTTATCACGACCAATGCGGAAGTAGGCTGGTATAATGCACCTTTCAGAATTATTGAAGGGCTTCTTGTAGTACCTTGTGTGATAAGTTATGCATTAATTCCAACACTATCACAGGCACATCTGATATCCAGAGAAAGTGTCACAGGCCTGTTTCGCCGCGGCAGTAAATACATGCTGTTAATGTCTATTCCACTTATCCTTTTTGTATGGACGTTTACCGAAACACTCATATTACGTATTTTCGGGGCTCAATACCTTCCTGCTGTCCCGGTTTTCCGCATTTTAATTACCAGTACAGCCTTCATTTTCATTTCACACCTCAGCACAACAGTTCTTTATTGCATTGACAGGCAAAAATACGTTATCTGGGCTTCCATTGCTTCCGTGTTTGTAAACATTATTCTTAATGCCATCCTTATCCCAAGATATGGGATACTCGGAGCTGGCTCAGCTACTTTTGTAACGCAAGCCCTTTTCGTTATGCTTACACTAATAATACTTCGCAAACTTGATTACAAACTGAAATGGCCAGGCATTTTATGGAAACCAATTACAGGCGGTATAGCCTGTGCAGGGGTATTCTTCTTCACACATAACTGGGGACTGTTTCTCTCAACTATAACAGCCGGCATAAGTTATCTTATAGTACTAACGCTTCTGGGGACATGGGATACAAATGAGATAGAGATAATAAAAGGACTGGCGACCTCACTGCAAATGAAAAGAAAAAGTTCATGAATATAAGTACTGATAAATCAACAGCAATGTGGTTTGTGCAGGTTCTTCAACAGACTCTTTTAAGATAATAAATTTTTTCTTTTAAACAAGCTGATAGAGTTTTACGCCCTTTTCCCGGAAGTCGGAATAAATAATCCTCAGGGACTCTTGTTATATGATACAAATCATCTCCTGGACGGTTAGTTTTACGCCCTTTAAGTATTCCCCAGTAATTTGAAAGATACCCGGCCTTCTTCGACAGAGCAACACTTAAGTCGGACCCGATAAACCACGGATAACAAAGATGCATAACCTTTTTCCCCGGAAGACGTCTTTCGATAATTTCTCTAGAGGATACGAGTTCATTCATTATTGCTTCAGATCGCTGCTCTTCAGTTTCATATGCATCCTGTAATATGCTTTTTTTCAAATCTGCTGACAAATTGTTTAATTCTTTTCTCCAATTTGCTTTCAGGAAGAAATCATGGCCACCGGATTTATTAACATGGTCAATCAAAGCACTCCGTAAATTTTCATTATCATAATACCTTAACCGGCCGGCCATTCGAGGCGATGATTCATAAACAGGCATTCCAGGTAAAGCATTTCTTTCTTCAGCATCCTCACCATTAAAACGCATTATTGGCAATTCAGTATTTCTGAACTGTAGATCTAACCCGGGTCTAATATAATCAATAATTTTAGGACCTGCGGGAATCAGCGAGTGAAGTCTTGTATGAGATTGAAAATCAACAGTACCTTCCTTATGCATTTCAATAACTTCATCCCATGAAACCAGCGGATCATTATCGGGACTATCATTTGAATCGCAAATTAAGCCGGGAGAAATAAAGCAAACTGCTTTAAGTTTATATTTTTTCAAAAGAGGATGTGCAACTTTCCACAAGCACTTGCGTCCATCATCAAAAGTAAGCACTACAGAACGAGGTAATATCTTTTGCCCAGGCAAAAGAACATGAGCAGCTTCGCCTGTATCCAATGTCCTGTAAAGATTCCGCGACAAAAAGGCCAGTTGTTCTTCAAACCTGTCTTTAGTTACAGAATGAAAGCAAAAAACCGGTAATTCGTTAAATAATTCATATTCGGACCGACTTGTTACAAAGCGGGGATATTCTCCAATTAACCCAAGCAAATCAGGAATATTTTTTTCCCAGCTTCTTTTTGCTTTTAAATAATATTTGTAAAACACGCTTTCTGCATCCTTTATCTAAACCAATACCTATCGACTCGGTTTTCAACCTTTATTGCAAAATCCGGGTTTAAAAACAGTTATTGTATAAAAAAATATCATTCTTCAAATTCAAATACTACATGCTTATTAATTTTTTTCTGGCAATATTTAAATTATACCCTTAAATTCTGTATAGTCTTAACAAGGATTATTGACTATGAGATATTATACATTAAAGGTTTCATTAATTCTTTTTACTTTATTT
>JAVCCS010000141.1 GCA_030765365.1 Candidatus Theseobacter exili | reverse complement strand
TTACTTCTGTTTCAACAGGCAGACAATACACGTCAAGTGCATACGGGACAGCAGACGGAGGAACTACAACAATGGGAATGACTGATTCAGCAGCAACAGCAATAAAGCAGGGATTGAGTGAAGCACTCAAAGAATCTCCGCCGGTGCTTGTCATTGAAGATGTTACTCGAAGACAGATGCAGCAGGATTCAGTTTCTATAGTAGCTACTATTTAGATTTTCCTGTCTATTTCTCAACTTCTCCAATATTGCTTTTCGCTATTCTATTTATTTTAGAGAACTTGTGTTTTTTACTAATATTTGCTGTCATTTTATTTTTTTTGAAAACTCGTTTTTGAAATGCCCTGTTTATAGGTGTTACAGAGGCATAGTTTTTGTTTTTATCAACCTTTTTTGTTCAACTTCAAGGTTTTCAGTTTCCGAAAAAAACAAAAAAAGATTTTTCCAACTTCAAGGTTTCCAACTTTCGGAAAAAAACTTTGTACTTTTTTTTCAATCCTGAACTTTCTGATTTTCGGAAAAATGTTTTGTACTTTTTAAAAGAAATTAAACTTTTCATTTTTCAAATAATTCTTTTTCTTTTTTCTGAAAAACTTTAAAACTTTTTTCTTTGAAAATTCTTTTGTAATTTCTTCGAACTTTTTAAACTCTCAGTTTCAATAAAATTCTTTGCCTATTTTTGAAAACCTTATTTTTGAATAGCCTATAAATAGGGGCTTACAGAGGTACTGTTTTCGCAAAATAGGGAGAAGTTGGGATTTTTAGCCAAAATCTGCAAAGTTTTTTACTTTTTTAGCTTTTTCTTTAGAATGATATTATAATCTTTGAGATGGGATAAATCCTGGATTTCGATAACCCAGTCCCTTCCGACTTTTTTACCTATGTGATTTGTTGGTAATAAACCCCGCTGTATCTTACGTATTACAGTATCCCTGGAGCAATTCCCTGCATATTTTTTGGCATATTCACGAGCTGATAGGATCATAGTTTAATTTCATTAACTGTTAAATATAATTGTATTCGTTTGAGCCAGCTTATAAATTCATCGTATGTTTTTGTATGTTTTGCTCTATTACAAAATGTACAACAAGGCACAACATTATCAATTGTATACCCTTTATTATTATCAATACGATCTATTCCATTGTAGGTATATGAACCGTTTAATTTAAGCAGAGAATATGTATTTGACGGAGAGATACCGCAATAATGACAATCTCTTTTATGAATTGCTATAATTTGTTCATCAGTTAAAGCTTGCTCAATACCTCTTCTTTTGGTACTGTTTTTATGGTTAAGTATTACTCTATTACGAGCAGCTATTCCTTTAGGAAGTTTCTGTGCTTTCCATAAACAACCACAACTTGTAGTACCACCATTTTTTAAACTTGCACTATTAATTATCTTTTCATTACCACAATCACATTTACATACCCAACATGAATTTCCCCGTTTATTAATATGAGAAAACTTAACCACTGTAAGTTTTCCAAACTTCTGTCCTGTTAATTTTGATCGTTTCCTCCCCATTATTGATAAAGTTTTTAATTTTGCGCGTACGTGTAAGCAAAGATATTAAAAAACTATTGACAAAATAAAAATGTTGCAATATATTTACACATTATTATTTAGAATCATTCTATCCAAAAAATAATACCATGAAAAAATTTATTGTTCTTTTAATTCTGGCCCTGGGAATATCGTTTACTTCATTTGGCCAGAGTACAATCATGAAAGATTTCCAGACCGGACCCGATTCATTAATGGTTGATGAAGGCACATTGACAATTTACTCCCCTTACCTTGACGGGTACTGGGATTACTCTATCCAAATCGAATCAACATTCGGAGGATCAACCGGGGATTCAACAAATTTTACCGTTCAAACGTACCAATCAAACGATCCGTCACCCGGTCCCTGGCTAATTATTGCAGCCGAAGGCGATACACTGGAAGTAATCGTTGATGAATCTTCAGTAATAATTGATATAACAGATTTTCAGGGGTTATGGTTGAAACATATTTTGACCAGTCATTCCCAGGATACGATGCTTATTGAAAGTTTTACAGTTTTGAAACAGAAACGAACCAGGTTCTTTTAATCGAAGACAATTATGATCGTAGGCCACATATTCATACAAGGTGTAATCTCTCCCTGGCAGGACAAAAATGCCGAGGAATATGGTGAAGTGAATATCAAGCAGGTAACGCAGCAGATTCAGGACAATGCTGATGCCGAGAAGCTGATTGTTCACATTCATTCACCCGGAGGAGATGTTGATGAAGGCTTTGGCATTCATGATATCCTGGTTTCTCATGGCAATGATAAAGGCATTGAGATTGAAACCCGCATTGAGGGGCTTTGCGCAAGTATCACTACAGTTATCGCAATGGCAGGATCAGTGAGGAAGATTACCGAGAATTCGGAATTTATGATTCATAATCCTTGGGGTGATGCCTGGGGTGATAGCGATGATGTTCAGAAATATGCCGATCAGCTTAAAGCTGTTGAAGATAAGGTCATTGATTTTTATGTAGCCAAGACCGGCGGGGACCGCGCAGCTATCGATCAGATGATGAAAGCAGAAACATGGATGACAGCAGACCAAGC
>JAVCCS010000046.1 GCA_030765365.1 Candidatus Theseobacter exili | reverse complement strand
GTTGCAGAGGTTTCCACATTGTTACCTGAGGTTTCTTCGTCTGTTTGCTAATTATCAGGTGGCCTTCCAGTCGTTTGTCCAGAATCTTGTTCAGTTCATCTTCGAACCTGTCCGACATAAAGGGCACTGTTCTATACTTATTTCCTTTTCCTAAAAAAGTGAAGGTTGAATTTGCCTCATTAATATCTTCAGCCTTGAGATTGAAAGCCTCGGCCACCCGTAAGCCGTGATCTGCCATTAGAAGGTACGGTAGGCGGTAATCAGGCGCAAGGTGCTTATAGATTGCATCGATTTGTCTTTGTGTCAGTGGTTTTTTTGGCTTAGAGACAGTTTTTTTCCTTGGGAATCGCGGCAAGGTGAAGGGGATCTGCTGGCAGTGTCCTTGTTCCGTTGCCCATTTGAGCATGGTTGAAAAATAGTTCAGGTGTTTGTTGATGGTGGCGGGGCTTAGTCCTTGCTCCAGAAGGGTCTCTTTAAACTGGTTGAACAGTGATAAGTTTAGCCGTGATGGTTGTAGATTTCCAAACCACGGGGCAAAATATAAATCGATTGACCATCGTATATCCTGGATAGTCCTGGGGGCTGCTTCTATCCTGTACCATTTCAGAAACGGCACAAAAAGTTCTTTTATCTTAGGTGCAGAGCTCTGTACTTCATCAGGGCGTTTTTGTCTCAGTGAGGCCTCAAAAATAGCAGCCTCTTCGTATGATCCCTTAAAGGCTGGACGTTGCCGATCCTTGCTCCTGCCAATATCGATTTGCCACCAACCTGAGCCTTTTGTTGGGTGTGGCCGTATGCTCATTGATGTTCTTCTCTTTTTAGAGTTTCAGCACCATTTTGGCACCTGTCATGTTCTATTGGATGAGTTTTTCCTTAAAATCACTAGTTAGTAATATTGGTGTTTTTAATTACACCACTGACTTTCGCATGGCGTTCCATCATGATTGCCGTCGATTTTAACATTTGGACAATTCTTGAGATAAAAACGCGCCTCTTTACAAGAAGTCATTTGATTACAGTATTGTTTCCCCTGACAACTGTACCCAGAAAAGTCTTCTTCAGCAAAAATACTATTTAACGTTTCCGAAATAATTGCTGGCCTCTTAGAAAAAGTTGTATAAGCATAAAAACAGCCAGCGATAGCAGTGATTACTACCAGTAACGTGGGTATATAATTATTTGTTCTTCTTACCGTAACACCTTCAATTTTTGCATTTACCGCTTTTTTCTTACCTTTTTCGTCAGTTGCAATTTTAAAAAAAATTACATAATTTTCCCTTGGTCTACGTGACATCTTTTTCAGTGCAGAGATATGAATAAAAATATCTCCTTTTATATTGTTTGATTTGATAAACCCAAAGCCACGATCTTCGTTCCATCGAACCAACTTGCCTTTTAATTCCATATTATCTCGCATAAGTACATAAATCCTAAGAGCGTTTTATCGTTCATCCAGTTCCTGAAGAACCAATATTTACGCAGCCCCTATTTTCTCCGAGACAATCAAGCGCATTTTAGTAAGAAGACTAAACGGGGTCGGACCAAGCTAGCAGACTGAATTGCTGGCATTTAAATCAATAAAATAGTTACTATTTGGCCTTAGAGTACACTTTTTACCCTCAAAAAGTGTATTGTAAGAAGCTGAAGCTTCCTTCAATACGGTCTCTAATTCCTTAGAAGGTTCTTTTTAGGGTGAAAAAGAATCTTTTAAGAGTGAAAACCGGGTGTTTTTCAGCATACTGTAACAATAAAACAGCTAGTTACCTTGGTCCGACCCTATTGTGTATGTGTGTATGGGGCAGCTTCGGTTTTGTACCACTTTAAAAATGGCACAAAAAGTTTTTTTATTTTTGGAGCAGAGCTTTGCACTTCTTCAGGGCGGTTTTGTCTGATGGATGCCTCAAAAACAGCAGCTTCTTCGTAGGATCCACAGAAACCGTGCCGGTGTCGATCCTTGCCCGTGTAAAAGTCGATTTGCCACCAGCCTGAGCCTTTTGTTGGGTGTGGTCGTATGCATCATTGATGCTCTTTTTTATTGTGGTTGTCCCCTTTTGATGTCATAGCTTTTTCACTAGGATCGCTTAAAGCTTCAGACTAAAGATCTAATGTTTTCAAGTTAAAACTATACTCAGGGCCGATACAATAATCAGAGTCATTTAGATCATCAGATAGAACAGAAGTAGTAAATATTATTTGATGATCCTGGTTCTGATTTTCAAGGTACTTAATAATTAAATTATGCATATTCTGTGTACGCTCTGGTGTAGACCCCTTGTCTTCAATGTTGTCCAGTAGGGAGAAGCATGGAAATAACATGAGCTTATCTTCCAGGGACACCATAAACAGTGCGAACAGGAATGCTGTCTTCATGTAACATACAGAGCTTGCAGAGAATTTTGATCTACCATCAATAAGTAATCTGTTTTTTGCGAAATCGAATTCAAATTCAGTTGCGTTCGCGAACGTTTCTTCAGACGGAATATCATTCCGTAAAATATCAACAGTGATTTCTGATATTCGCTTTTGTAACGTCTTCCAACGACTTTCTCTGTGTTTTTCTTTTTTTACTATTTGATCTGAAAGAAGAGAAATATTCTTTGCTACTTTAGCCTTTTCTTTTGATATATCGTCGATGACTTGTGTCAGCTTCAGTTTGTCTCTCAGGCTTTCTAGTATCTTGTCGTATTGGCCTATTTGAGTGAGGGAGTCTTTAAGTTCAGCTGTTATTGGATCAGATGTTTTAATGAAAGAATTGTATCTTTCTTGTAATCGATTACGTTTTATTTCTGCCTCCTCAATCAGCTTGCCTGAATTATTTAATTTGTTTTTTCTCAATTCCACTAGCTGTTTTGATTCTTTGATTTGGTAATCCAATTCAAATTGCATTCGTAAAAAGCCAGTCACATCGTTTTTATCCGTTTTGCTTTTCTTACATAAATGACAAATAGATTGGTTTGACTCCTGCTGGGGTGCGATTCCAGAAAGACAGGCCGGACAGAATTCGAATTTAAGCTCTCCAAGAGATTCTCTTGTTGCCTCTGATTGTTCCAATGCAATTCTACGATCTTGTAAGGAGGATATGAAAAAGGTTGAATCTTCATTGTCATATGTTAACTCTTCGCAGAGGTCACGTTGCTCTCTTAAAGTTGCTTTAACTTGACTCAGCTCTTTACGGATTTTTTTTACATCTTCGGTTTCATCAGCAGTTTTTTCTTTTGTGACTGGAGATTCAAGATAATTGATTCGCTCTCGAAGCTCGTCACGCTCCACTGTGATTTGTTCTAACTGACTTGTTATGGCGGAACTGTCAGGCGTTAGACCTGCGGAGGTGAAAAAATCTTGTGTTGCTTTTAGACGACCAGATAAATTAGATAGCTCTTTTTCGTCATTCCGTAATTGTAACCTCAGCCCATGCAGCTCCAGATCATCGACTCCAAGTAAGAACTCGCCAACTGTCTGTCGCATTTCACTGTTGTCAAAGTCCTGCTGTTTGAATATTTTATTAACGGACGTTAACTGGTCACTGTATACAAGTCGCAATATTTCATGAATTGTAATATTGGCAAATGTAGACAATTTGTTTTCAGGATATCCCAGGAGACGAAATATGGCTTGGGAGAAAGATTCTCTATCACCAGATCGCTTATGAGAGAATTTCAACCAATGGATAGCATTGTTAACAGCCTCAGAATATGGCCCCTCGTAAATGTAGATTGCTGGAAAACGGG
>JAVCCS010000179.1 GCA_030765365.1 Candidatus Theseobacter exili | reverse complement strand
TTGTATTTCAGCATTATTTTCTTCTTTCATTTATCTATAAAAAAAAGCAACCTGGAGTCTTTATCTGAAGAAAAAAAGCTGCTTCAAATACAGTCTCAAAAACTCAGACAACGTCAAAATGATATAAAAACTGCGGTTTACAGGGGAAAGACCGAGAAGATCGTACAAGAGCTTAGAGAATTATCCTATATCAGTCCTCCTGTATACAAAGATGTACAGAGGGATGCTCTAAAAAAGATAATACATGATGAAATGCAAAAGGAAAACCCTCCTGAAAAAATAAGAAACATTAAACGCGTACTAGCAGCTTTCGGTTATCTGAAAAATGATTTCGACCTCTATAATGCAATAAACAAACTATATCAAGAACAGATCGCAGGATTTTATGATCCTGACAAGAAAACACTTTTTTCTATTAAAGATCTCCCTTTATCGGGCAATTTGCAAAGAGCAATATTGGCACATGAACTAACCCACGTACTTCAGGACCAGCATTATGATTTAAAGGAACACTTTGACAATAAGAGCAAATCCGATGACGAAAAGATTGCTCTGCAATCTATCGTTGAGGGAGATGCTACATTTATTACACAGCTATTTTACATTAAAACACTAAATTTTTCCGTTATTGCCGATTTATTCAGCTTTTTTACTCTTGATCAAAAGCAATTCAACCAAACACCAATGGTTATCAAGGAGAATTTATTATTTCCATATCTTAAGGGTATGGAGTTTGTAACTTATTTACATCGAAAAGGAGGATGGGAGCAGATAAATAAAGCTTTCGAATATCCGCCAAAATCTTCTGAGCAAATTATTCATCCTGAAAAGTTCATTGATAATGAAATGCCTGTTGATATAAAGCTTCCTTCTATTGATAAAGAAATGAAAGATTGGAACACGGTTGAGATAAATGTAATAGGCGAATTCAATATTTTCATTCTAGTTAAAAAGTTTTTAAACCAGCCAAAAGCAAAAATTGCATCAGAAGGGTGGGGCGGTGATAAATATATGTATCTTGAAAATAAGTCTAGAGATGGATATATTCTGATTTGGTCTACAAGATGGGATACAGAAAAAGATGCTGAACAATTTGAGGAAACGTACAAGAAACTGCTTGTAAAAAATATCCTTCTCTTAAAAAAGACATAAAATCATCACCCCATAGCTACAAGACATCCAACAATAAATCTAAATCTATTTATCTTATAAGAGAAGGAATGGATGTTTTGACAGTTGAAGCTCCAGATGATATTCTCTTAGATAAAGTTATAAAAAGTTTTGAAAATAATTAAATTATTAAAAAACAGGTTTTTTTGCAATAACATTGTGGTAGTATACGCATCATTTTTATTAATATTTTTTTAGCGATACAATATAAAGGCAGGTAAAAAATGAAAATTGCTATTGGTTCAAGTGAAGTAGTGCCATTTGCGAAAACTGGCGGGTTAGCGGATGTTGCTGGCGCTCTTCCTAAAGCATTAGAAAAACTTGGCCACGAGGTTGTTGTGATTTTGCCATATTACAAAATGGTAAAAAAAGGCAACCATCCAATAAAAAAAACTGGCAAAAAGATATATGTACAATTATGCAATAGAATTGTCGATGCAGAGGTATATTCCAGTAAAATTGGGAAAAATGTTAAAGTCTATTTTATTGCAAAATCCAGCTATTACAACCGCAATGAGTTGTATAGAGGAGCTCAAGGAGACTACAAAGATAATGCTGAACGCTTTATTTTCTTCTCAAAAGCAATTTTGTCATTGCTTGAAGAGATAAATTTTAGACCTGATATTATTCATTGCAATGACTGGCAGACAGGTCTCATTCCTGTATTATTAAAGACCATTGAAAAAGACAACCCATTCTTAAGAAAAGCCAAAACTGTTTTTACAATTCACAATTTAGCATATCAAGGTTTGTTCTGGCACTATGACATGCATATGACAAACTTGCCTTGGGATGTTTTTACGCAAGAGGGCATAGAATTTTACGGAAAAATGAACTTACTAAAAGCAGGGATAGTCTATTCAGATAAAGTAAACACCGTAAGCAAAAAGTATGCTGAAGAAATACAAACTACAGAATATGGATGCGGACTAGAGGGAGTTCTTGCTAATAGAAAAAAAGATTTGCGTGGAATATTGAATGGCGTTGATTATGATGAGTGGAGCCCAGAAAAGGACAAGTTTATCAACAGCCATTTTTCATCAAGTAAACTTTCAGGAAAATTGGCTTGTAAAAAAGATTTACTAAAAGAATATGGGCTAGATATATCGCCTGAAAAACCTCTGATCGGGGTTATCTCCCGTTTGGCAGATCAAAAAGGCTTTGATATTCTTGCACCAATAATGGAAAAACTTATGGGTCTCAACCTTGGTTTTATTCTGTTGGGAACAGGTGAAGAAAAATACCATCGCTTGTTTAGTGCTATAGGAAAAGAGTACCCCAAAAAAGCAGGCATTAAAATTTCTTTTGACATAGGTCTTTCCCATAGAATTGAAGCAGGATGCGACATGTTCCTTATGCCTTCCTTGTTTGAACCATGTGGACTAAATCAAATATACAGCCTGAAATATGGCACGATACCTATTGTAAGAGCAACCGGAGGGCTAGATGATACAATAAAGCAGTTTGATGTTTCAACCGCAAAAGGGAACGGCTTCAAATTCACAAAATATTCACCGGATACTCTTCTTAATACCATTCAGGATGCTTTATCAGTATACAATGATAAAGCTTTGTGGCATAAACTTGTGAAAAATGCCATGAAATGTGATTTTTCCTGGAATCAATCGGCGAAAGAATATGAAAAACTTTACAAGTCTGTTAAATAGCCTCCATAAAAATATGGACTTATTTTTATTTATTTTACTGGATAAATTGCCATGAAAGATCCTCGAGTTAAATATCAGGAAGAATACTTTCCTCTGGAAATACAAATTTCCAAAGACGCATGGGAAAGATTTTTTCTAACAGAAGGAATATCTTCCTGTTTTAAAGAGGGAGCAGGGGACTACCCGAGTCCTTATGTTTTTCGCGTTATTGCAGAGCAAATGAATAAAAAGATGATGTCTTCAACGTATCTTAAGAATCCGGTTAGAGCAGGGCAGTTAAACGCAGCAGGACTCATAAACGAAATATTCCGGTATATTTCTACCGGTTATCGAATTGAAAAAAACCCTTCAATATTTGCAGATTCAATTTCATGTATCAATTCAAAACACGGCCCAAACGCAGTATCTAAGACTGTAAAAGCATTTTCTGATTTATTTCCTCCGTATACTGTTTTGAAAGGCAAAATTTCTTCTGAAGATTTCATAAAGGGATCATCCGTAAAAAGCACTAACTTCAATACGACTGCTAAAGAAATGTTTCTCTTGGCACTTGCCTTGGAAAATCCTGCGATTGCCCCTTATAGAGAGCTGTTTGATGATGAACAGTTGAAAAGACGAACTCCATACAAACATCTAATGGGATCTCTGGAAGAATTTTTTGAAAAACAACCCGGATATGGTCCCAAAAAACAATCTCTATATGATCTTTTAAAATCACCAGTTATTAACAGTCCAAAGTCTCTTACTGGTCAATTGGAATACATTAGGGACAATTGGCGAGAAATTTTATCTAATGAATTAATGGGCAGACTTATGCTGGCCATGGATGTTATCAAAGAAGAGAATAAACTTGGGTTTTTAGGACCAGGAGAACCCCGAGTTTTGCGTTTTGGAAAAGATGGCATTGGTGAATTGGGCTATGAGGAATATGAACGATTCAGCTCAGATGCAGATTGGATGAGCAAGGTCGTTCTTATAGCAAAAATGGTTTATGTATGGTTAGATCAATTATCCAAGAAATATAAACGCTCAATTACACGTCTTGATCAGATTCCTGATGAAGAGTTGGACATTCTGGCCGGGTGGGGGTTTAGCGCAATATGGCTTATTGGTGTATGGCAAAGAAGTTCAGCATCACAAAAAATCAAACAATATTGTGGAAATCCTGAAGCAGCAGCTTCTGCATATTCATTATACGAATATGAGGTGTCGGCTGACATCGGTGGAGAAGAAGCACTTCAAAATTTTCGAGAAAGGGCATGGAAAAGAGGCATCCGTCTTGCAAGCGACATGGTTCCCAACCATATGGGCATATTTTCACGTTGGGTTATAGACCATCCAGATTGGTTTATCCAGCTACAATATCCGCCTTACCCAGGATACAGCTTTACAGGTGGCAATTTATCTGACGATGAAAACATCGGGCTTTATATCGAGGATGGATATTGGGATAGAAGAGACGCTGCTGTAGTATTTAAGCGAGTCGATCATAATACCGGTGAGGAAAGATATATATATCACGGAAACGATGGAACAAGCATGCCTTGGAATGACACTGCACAACTTAATTTCCTTATTCCGGACGTTCGTGAAGCAGTAATTCAAACAATTCTTCATGTAGCCAGAAAATTTTCCATAATACGTTTTGATGCGGCGATGACGCTTGCAAAGATACATTATAGGCGTCTATGGTTTCCCCAATACGGTGAAGGCGGTGGCATTCCATCCCGGTCAGAACAGGGTATGTCGAAAGAACATTTTGATGAAGTTTTTCCAAAAGAGTTCTGGAGAGAAGTAGTTGATAGAGTTGCTGTTGAAGCTCCAGACACCTTGCTTTTAGCAGAGGCATTCTGGCTCCTTGAAGGTTATTTTGTCAGAACATTAGGTATGCATCGCGTGTACAACAGTGCTTTCATGAACATGCTTAAAATGGAAGATAACGAAAAGTACAGGGAAACTGTTAAAAATGTTATTGAATTCAACCCTGAAATACTCAAACGTTTTGTTAACTTTATGAATAATCCTGATGAAGCTACTGCTGTTGCTCAATTTGGGAAAGACGATAAATATATTGGTGTAGCGGTTCTTATGGTAACTATGCCTGGACTGCCGATGTTTGGACACGGACAAATAGAAGGTTATACTGAAAAGTATGGAATGGAGTACAGAAAAGCATATTGGGATGAAGAAGTTGACATGGACCTTGTTAAAAGACATGAAAAAGAAATCTTTCCATTAATGCGTCAGAGACATTTGTTTAGCGGTGTAGACAACTTTGTATTTTATGACTTTACAGTCCAGGGATCGGTCGACGACAATGTATTCGCTTATTCCAATCGTTGCGGTAATGAAAGAGTGCTGATTATATACAATAATTCATACAATTCTGTATGTGGCTGGATTAAGACCTCTGTAGCATTCTCTTTGCAATCAAACTCAACAGATGAACGACATCTTGTTCAAAAATCAGTTGCAGAAGCTTTGAATATTTCTGTTGATAATAAAACATTATATGCTTTTCGTGATTTTAAAACAGGGCTGGAATTCATAAGAAAAAGCACAGATATTTCCGAAAAAGGATTGTTTTTTGATTTATCTGGCTATCAATATTTTGCTCTTTTGAATTTTAGAAAAATTGAAGATTTCGACGGCAGCTGGAACCGGCTGGAAAAAGCTCTTGGAGGCCAGGGGGTTAATGATATACATACTTCTTATAAAGAACTGATTTACAAGCCAGTGCTTGAACCATTTAGAGCAATTATTTCAAAGATAACAATTAGTGAAACAGTTTCTTTAATAAACACCTGTTATTCAAAGAAAAAGTTATTCAAAGAAAAAGATTTGGATTTCCTTAAATTATTGATCGAAAAGTTCTATTCTGCCATAAAGAATATTGCTTCGTGTAACGAAAACATCGAGGCTCTCATTGAACAGGCAATTCTTGAAACAGAAAGCTTAGCACAATTAAATAGTCCTTTGATTCAAGCTAAATATTCTAAATATATTTTCTATAAATTTACAACAGCTGCGCGAAAAAAATCTATTACCTGGCTAATTCCATTAAGCTGGATTGCGCTGCATCAAATAGGGAAGCTTAATAGTAATGCTTCATATGAAACCCAAAGTTGCGAATGGTTTAATGATTGGATATTAGGGAAAGCTCTTTATGAAGCAGCTATTGCTCATAATGTTGATACTGAAACAGCAAAACAAATAGCACATATGGTGGTGCTTCTAATAAAACATCAGAACTTAATCACAGCAATGGATGTTGAAAAGCTTGATCACGAAAAGCTTTCAGATTTCTTCAAAGAACCATCAGTCCAAGAATTTCTTGATTTCAATCTTTATAAAAACGTTCTTTGGTTTAACAAGGAAAAAACGGATTTGCTTTTATACTGGTTGTTTTTTGTTTCAGTATTGTCAGTGCTATCCAGCTCCTCCAACGACAAAAAACAAAAAGAGATTGATTTAAATAACATTTTTCTTGTACTAAAAAAAATAAATGAAATGATTGAAAAATCAGCATATTCTGCAGATGCTCTTTTTGAGCTAATTTTATAAAAATAAATTGCTATTTTTTTTATTGAAGTTTTCTTCTTGAAAAAAGCATTTGATTGAACGGTATTTATTGCTTATAATGTTGTTTTATTAATTAATATGGGAGGATATATCCTAATGAAAAAAAGCCTTCTTTTAAGTGTTTGTGCTTTAAGTGCCTCAGCATTACTTTGCGGCTGCACGGCTACCGAAAAAGGTGCCGGCACAGGCGCAGTGGTAGGTGGGGGACTTGGCGCAGTTATTGGCCACCAGTCTGGTCATGGTGCTGAAGGTGCTCTAATTGGTGCTGCTTTAGGTGGCCTTACTGGCGCAGCTATTGGAAGCGATCAGGAAAACAATGCTACTGGACAAAGGAAAATACAGTATTCTCCAAGCGGCAATGCTGTTGATGTAACCGGTTATCCTCCGGGAACTCAAGTGCGTGATCCATTAAGCGGAGACGTTTTTTTTGTACAGTAACACTATCTATTAATTATGATAGGTTTAAGATTTTGAAAAAAGGCCGGTAAATCCGGCCTTTTTTACTTTTACTTTTTTTTTATTTTGTTATAATCAATGTTTTCGCAAATGAATAAGGATAAAATAATGTTTTTAAAAGATTTTCTTTCAAGAATTTTCGGCAAAAAAAAATCCATAATCTATTCTAAAAACGACGAAACAATTATATGCAAAGATTGTGGTAATAATTTTATATTTACAGAAGGTGAGAAAGATTTTTTTAAATCAAAAGGTTTCTCTAATAAACCCACTAGGTGCAAGTCATGTCGTTCTAAAAGAAAGTCCAGACATTCTTCACGCAACTCTAGATTTCGCAAAAAAGGGACTCAAAATAATTCGAGGAAAAGTTAAATTCCTTTTTCTTTTATTAAAATTCAAATTTCTTCAAAATATTTCATATTGCTTCATTTTGTAGCATTATTTCTGTTTAGTCAGACTATACACGCCTAAAATAGACGCTTATATATTTTGCAACATACACATCCTATACGGTTGCAATAGCGACTGTTACACATTCTCTTCATGCCTTATGATTTTTTTTCTTTCTAAATGCCATTACAGAAATCAAGAGCATTCAATCAAGTCCCAAATCCTTTGTTTCACTGAGTAATTTTACATATAAATGGATTAAATGTTACACAGATAGAAAGACATTCTTCATCAAACGCCAATCATCTCTATATTAAAAATACATGCATCAATAAAACAGTTATTATTAAAATTTTGTCCGAATCAAACAAGCATTAATGGACAATTAAATTGTCAGTAAAAAAAATACATAAAAGATGCACCAGGGAAAAACCTATCCTAGATTTTAAACATTCACAACAACAGCAGAGGAAGCCTGGATACTATCGCTTTTAATCAAAAAAAGGTTCTTTGATCAGTTTCTTTATTATAGAACCGTGGAATCGTCACACAATAACATATTCTCTGGAAAACCAGGTATTTTAGACACAAGTTATCCACAAGAGATATACAATCATCCGTAACAACTGTAATGACAGCATGATACAAACATAATATCTGATTAACACGAGTATTACTAGTAGACATAATATATATTATGCGACTCTGCGTTTGCTTTTATTTAAAATGTTGTCCGCTCTTACTAACGTGTTTTCTCTTGAAGATTCAGAACTATTGAACTATTAATTGTTCATATGACAGAAAAATCAACTATCCTCTTCCATACGTATCGATATTATGATGACAACCATCGCCTATCTGTTGAACAGAGAATAATTTTGCTTTATATTTTTAGGTGGGAATTATATTTGAAGTTATGTATGAGTTTTGCGACTAAGCTATTTCGTAATGAATTTCCGTGTTATGCGATTTATTAGTGATCTTGGATGTATCGTTATTGAAATGCATTTCCCAGACAAAGCGACCAATGCAGAAGCTGCGGGGATACGTTAATGTTGAAGATGTCTTTATATTAAAACGGCCAGAAAAATGGAATCAGGAAAATTCCAATAAGGAAAAAAAGCAAGTTCAATGGTATTCCAACTTTAACGTAATCCTTATATTTGTAACCTCCGGCACCCTGGACAATGAGGTTTGTCATATAGCCTGTTGGAGTAGCAAAACTTGAAACGGCAGCAATCAATATTGCAATCAAAAACGGTTTTGGTGCTAATTCCATTTGTGTCGCAGCAGATAATGCAATTGGAAACATCATAGTAATTGCCGCAATATTACTTATTAACGCAGCTAATAATGCCGTGCAAATATATAAAACAGATAAAATTCCTAAAGGACCAATCTTATTTGTCAATAATACAATCCAATCAGCTATAGTCGAAGAAATGCCGCTATTATCCAGGACTTTGCTAATACCTATCGCACATGCTATTGTTATAATAATATCCAGTTTAACAGCCCTTCTTGCTTGAACAATGTTTACACAACCCGTAATAAGCATCAAAGCAACAGCTGCAATCGCGGCAAATAACATTGAAATTCTCCGACCTCCAATGATTGGCAGATAATTCCTGAAAGCTACAGCACCAACCATTGCCAGAAGTATTGCTCCAGCTATATACGCCTTATTATAAACTTCCGGATCCTGGACCTTAACTGTAGAAACGAGATAGAAATCACTGGAATTATACCATTTTTTTGAAAATTCCTTTGTTGTTAGCAGCAACAATGTGTCACCGGCATGCAACTTAATATCGCCAATTTTAGAAATAATTCTCTCACCGTTTCTATGCACAGCAACAACTCCGGCATTGTACCGGCTTCTGAATTCTACATCCCTGACTGTTTTGCCGAGTATAGGAGACGAATGCGAAACAACTACCTCAACAAACTGTGAAGATATTTTAGAAAAGTCCTTATTAAACATTTCATGTGCAGCGGGAACAAGACCTCGTATCTCCTGAAGTTCAACAATCGCACTTGTAATGCCCACAAACATCATCCTGTCATTTTCCTGAATAATTTCATCAGGTGTCACCGGCGCCAAAGATTCCCCTTCCCTTTCTACCTCAAGAAGGAAAACGTTCTTCAAATTTCGCAAACCTGCAGATTGAATCGTTTTACCGATCAACGGGCAATTATGAAGAATTTTCAACTCAATTACATATTCTTTTCTATTCTCGGATACTTCATCAAGGATGTCTTTTCTTGACGGAAGCAGTTTGTTTCCTAAATACGCTAAATAAAATAATCCTGCTATGGCACAAGGTATTCCAACTTTGGCTAATTCAAACATGGAAAGACCATCCAAACCTTTTTCAATCATCATTCCATGCAAAACAAGGTTTGTCGATGTTCCGATAAGAGTGCACATTCCACCAAAGATTGCTGCGTATGAAAGTGGTATTAGAAACTTTGAAGGGTCCAGGCCAGTTCTTTCAGTCCATTTTTTAACAATAGGAGTAAAAAACATTACTATCGGTGTATTATTCAGAAATGCAGAAAGAAACGTCACGGGAATAGACATTTTGAAGATCATTTTTGCAACTGAACCATTCCTGTCTTCTTTAAGGAATATGCCTATAAATGTATTCAGCACCCCTGTTCTTCGAATTCCTTCAGCAACCACAAACAACAAAGCAATAATCATCACGCCCTGGTTTGAAAAGCCTGACAATGCTTCCTGCGGAGTAATAATGCCAGAAAGAATAAAAATGCCTAAAACAAATGAAAAGACTACAGCAGGCCCTTGAAATTCTAGCAAGAGACAAACAACCATTGCCAGTAGGACAGCAATAGTAAAATAACCGGCAAAAACCATTTGCTAATTTCCTGCATACCTGCAATTAGTAATTCAAAACTTCTTTATAATATTTTATTAATATATTCTCTTCCTTCAAGGTATTCAATAATAAACTGGGCACTTTCCTCTTTACTCTCTGCATCGGTATGAACAGCTATTTCTGGATTTCCAGGCTTCTCATAAGGAGCAGAGATTCCTGTAAACTGCTTAATTTCACCAGAACGAGCCTTTTTATACATTCCTTTCGGGTCTCTTTTTTCACACAAATCAAGTGGTGTGTCTACAAAAACCTCCAAAAATTCGCTTTTATTCAACAGTGCCCTTACTTTTTCCCTGTCTTTAATATACGGTGAAATAAATGCAGTTAACACAAGAAAGCCGGCCTCAGCAAAAAGCTTGGCAACTTCTCCAATTCTCCTTATATTTTCGACCCTATCTTCAGGAGAAAAGCCAAGATCACTATTTAGACCATGTCGAATATTATCTCCATCAAGAATATAAACATTACATCCTCTTTCAAACAACTGTGCTTGCAATTCAACAGCAATAGTTGATTTTCCAGAACCTGACAAGCCAGTAAACCATATGACAGAACCCTTATGCTTGTTTCTAATCTCTCTATCAGATTTGCAAATTCCTGAATCATGCCAGATAACATTACGGATTTCAGCAGCTTTTCTTCTGTAAAACTTGATAAGTATATCAGAAACAGACTTTCTCATTACCCTTTCATCAACAGGATCGCCATTGTTGAGTTTTTTTCTCAATTCTTTACCTGCAATTGATACAGTATGATATCCCCTATCCTTATACTCTTTAATAAGTCCTACACGCCCAAGTTCTTCATAATAAGCAGCAAAACCTACATTTACAGGTTTTATAAGAAGATCTCCCTTTAAATTATTAAATATATCCTGTGCGTCAAAATCGCCCCAGGCAGGCATACCATCATCAAAAGGTGCATCAGCATGTTTTCTTCCAATTATAATATCCGTAAATCCATAGTTCTGTCTGTAAATTGCGTGCATTACAGCTTCTTTAGGACCCGCATAAAACATTTTGATATCAAGTCCAATAAGTATAAGTTCGTCACTTAAACTATATCCTTTGGACTTCCACAACGCCTCATCTCTATCACCTAAACCCAAAATCTTATTGTCAAGAAGAGCTTCATAAGTCGCCATCCTAACCTCTGCCGGCACATCATCGGATTTTGTCTCTCCAACAAGAGGATTAAGAACTGCACCTGTGAAATATCCTTCACGCGTGAGCTTTTCCATCCCGTAAACAATCGCATACTCGTGGGCTCTATGAAGAGGATTTCTGGTTTGGAAAGCAACAATCTTTTCCCATTTTCTTTCAGTAAAAATCAAACGGGTTTGCTCAGGTGTCAACATATAGTTCTCATATCTTGAGTGTTTAAGTTGTGGAAGCGCCCATATCTTTCCGCCCAAAAGATATTCCCTGCTGTCGCTATTAACAATTTTAGGCCCAGGATGATCTTCCCGTTCTGTGCCATATACCGCTGTATTGTATTTAACTTTGTCAAATTCATATATATCAGTTATTTCAAGTAATCCTACAAGAACACCATGCTCATTTCTAACAGCTACTGTTTCATCGGCTTTATAAACCTCAGCCTCTTCTTTTTTGGCAGGGAAAGCAATAGGAATTGTCCATGCAAATTTCTTATTGTTTCTTATTATTATCTCATCATTCAACACCTGATAAAACTCATCCTTATTCATCGGTCCATCTAAAGGTGAAAGACCTCCGTCAGCTATCCTGTAAAATGCAGCAAGATCCGCATTGCTAATTGTATAATTCTTCAGTTTAGAAGCTCTCTCACGAAAAGCATCTCTTTCAATCTCCGGTATAAATCTGTTTATAAGACCGCAATCACCATGCGGTGAATATGAGTATTTGCTCATTACTTGAGAATCTCCTTGTTAATATTAAAAATTAGAAAGCTAATAAATATTAAAAATAGATGTTTGTGTCAAGCGATTTGAGAAATAAAAGACAAAAGTTTATTGGAATATAGATTGGATGATATCCAGAAGAAATCAATTTTTTATCTTACCACCATACTTGGTTTCTTAACATTACAACACGTTCTTCTATAGCTCTTCTAACAGCAGCAGTAAAATTTGACAGATTCAAAAGTTTTTCATTTGGGCCAATATTCAGAATAATTGAATCCAATGTAGCAATAACCACATTTAAACTTTTTAGTGCCCATCTGTTTTTTACAATATTTCCGCATATAGTCTCTTTATCATATCCAAGACCATGTCCACCCGCAATATTGGCTGAAACCTTCATGCTATTTACAAGAAGTGATCCAAATTGATCCTTTAGAATCGCAGGCGCATTACTTTGTTTTACATATTCATAAATTTCTGAAGCGAAATCACAGGCAATGCAATAGGCCTTTATTTCTTCAAGTTCATTATAAAAATCTTCGTTTTCATCACAAGAATCATCATCTTCACCATAAGAGGAAACACCCTCTGTAGATTCCCAAATGTCTGCATCTGGACGCGCTACAGACTTGTCACATCCGTCGCTTGCCTGATCCCTGAATTTAAAATCTACAGAATACTGCCATTCAGTCTCCTGGTTTTCATCCAGGATTTTCTCATACTTCTCTACCATCTTCTCATTTTCAAGAAGCTCTTTTTCCCATCTCTCCTCTGACCATAATCCTCCATTATCGTCATCCCAGTTTTCAAATTTCTTGAATTCATTAGACATTATTTAACTCCAAAAATATTATATTTTTACAAATGATATTATATTTACTTAATAATTAAACGATTTATCCTATTAATCACTTTATGTAGCAGCCTAATGGACGCATTTAGAATATTTTTTAATATTTTAGCACATTTCCAATAAATGTTAGCCCATCTTTTTAAATAGTCTATTGCTGGTTATTATAATGTATTGTAAAATTTATAATAATAGTTAAATTTTAATTTTTATCTATTATTTATTATTAAACCAACGATTAATTGCAGTGTGCAAAAAGCATCTGAAGCAACCTGGCTGTATTAGCAACTCTTGTTGACAATATTCTTGTTACAGTTGTTCGGGCAACACTATTGATCAATGTTCAGTAAAAAAAGCAATAATGAATCCTCCGGAGATTCTTATTGTTCTTACATAGGAGAATCAATTAACAGGATGTGAAATGAGCAGTTTTCGAGACTTATTAGGACAAAACAAAACAAGCTTTATTCTATTTCATATAACTTCATTGCCTGATCCTCCCGATGTTTCATATGGTATTGGTGAACTTGGATCTGAAGCGTTTAAATTTATTGATTTCTTAACAGACTCCGGCACAAAGGTTTGGCAGATTCTTCCTTTTGGCCATACCGGGTATAAGTCTTCGCCATATCAAACATTTTCCCGTTTTGCCGGTTCACCTTATCTTGTCAGCATTGAAAAGCTTTACTTATCTGGAGATATTAATAAAGAACAACATGATGTTTATTCTGCAAATGTAAAAAAAACAATAATCAATGACAATTTTGTAGATTTTGGATGGTTATTCAGGAACAAAATCGGTAGTGCTGGAAGAATAATTCAGCGATTCTACGGTTAGCTTATGATACATTTTCTTCAAGAACATATAAAGACTCAAGAAAAAATGCCTTTTTGGAATTTTGCAACAATAATAAAAAATGGCTATCAGATTATGCGGATTTTATGGCAATTAAGGAACTTCACAATCATAAGCCATGGCCTCATTGGGAACCTTTCTTTTTGGACCACTCCTCTTGGATATTGCAACGCGACAAACTAATCAAGAAACATCCTGATTTAGAAAAATCTATTGGATTTTATAAATATATTCAATTTTGCTTCTTCAACCAATGGAAGGCATTAAAAAAATATTCTGAA
>JAVCCS010000250.1 GCA_030765365.1 Candidatus Theseobacter exili | reverse complement strand
GACCAGATAATTCCGCCAGCTTCCTGTAATCGTCCATCCGGGTATAAAAGCATAGAGCCGACAAGACCGACATCTGTGTTTTTTTCAAAGGTTGCTATCATTTCCTCGAGCCATCCTGGCAGGACTATGGTGTCATTGTTGAGTGTAACAATATAGGTTCCTTTAGCTTTATTAGTCCCCTTATTACAGGAATGGACAAAACCCAAGTTGGATTCGTTTCGGATATAGCAGATTCCTGGGATATTCTGGATAATACTGGATGTATCATCTGTAGAATTATCATCGACAATGATGATCTCATAACTCACATCATGAATATTTTTCTTTAGTGATAACAAACATTGCAAAGTGAAATTCAAGTGATTGTAGACAGGAATTATTATTGAAACAGTTGGTTTACTAATTGAGGGGAAATAAATCCCGGTCAATAATTCCATCTGTATATTATTATCAGAAAAGAGCTTAATGTTATAGTCAATTTCTGCAGCAAGACGACTGGTAAGGATTTTTTCACAAGCAGCTTTATTTTTCTTTTCAGCTATTATTATTTGATCAGATAAGATGTTTGTATGAGACATGATATAGTGAAGTAAATGTATGTTTGGGTTTGACAAACCTGTTTGATCAAGAGTGAATTTGCTGAAATCAAGTTTTGGATGAGGACTTCGACCTTCATGAAAACCCCATTTTATGAAATGTAGAAGTGGATTTATTTTAGATTTGGCGACATCCTGATTATTTGAAAGATAGAAGTTAGTATCAAAAAAAAGATTTGGATTCCTTCCTTCATGACACCCGAAAGAACAAAAATGTTCCAGTGGATCAATGTCTGCCTCAAAAACGTCAGGGTATATCTTTAAATAGTATTCAATATCAAAAAAAAGTTTGAGGATGTTTTTTTCTTCTACACCACTGTAAGGCTGTTTGAATAATAATTTAAGCAATTGCTTCATGGACAAATCCTGCAATATTTATAAAAATAATTTAAGAAGCACTAATAATTGTCAATTTGGCTGATTTCAATTTAGATCAATAGATAAGTTCTACATTTTATATAATATAAATATAAGCAAAAAGTAAAATGATTACTAATAGTTTAATTATTAAATGAGATTAGAAGAATACCTGATAATGAAGTTCAATAATATGACTGCTTTTATTAAGATCTATAGAAATCTTTGGGGATTGAGGATTAATAAAAAAAACTATTTTTCATAAGTTTACTAATTTTTACAGTTGGTTATGTTCTTTATTCTGAAATTGATTACAAAGAATAATCTGCTGGTATCAGTTTCAGGAGCAACTATTTTGTTGTTTTTACCTTTTTGTCAAGCATGGTCTCTGAACTGTGCGCCTTCTATAATATTTGCTATGGGTACAGTTGTTTCAGCTGTTGCTCTTTTAAACTCAAGTAAACAGAGGTTAAAATATATTATCTCAACAATATCCCTGATTTGGTTTGGAACAGCTTTTTTATCTTTTAATTTATTACGGCATTGTTTATTCTTTTCTTTTTTAATGATAAAATTATTAATCTAAAAAAATTTTGGTTTATTATTGCTAGCCAATTGGTCCAACTCTTTTCATGGTTGACGAAAGTATGAGTGAGATTTATTCTCTGCTAAAGATTTTTATTAAAAATTCAGTTTATCAATACAGAACGAGTTTAAAAAAAGGATATGAGGCTTTACAAATAGATAAAGCTAGCCTTCTTGATACAGATTATTATCTCGCCAGCAATCAAGATGTTGCCGACTCTAACAAGGATCCTTTGACTCATTTTGTATGGTTTGGGGCCTCAGAAGGCAGAAGCCCACACCAATATTTTGATGTGAAGTATTATACGTTTCACAATCCTGATGTGAAAAAGTTCCGTATTAATCCGGTTCTGCATTTTCTAAAACATGGATGTTTAGAGGGCAGAAGACCTGTTGCCTGGTTCGATCCGTTGGCTTATCTGGAAGATAATCCTGATGTTTCTGCAATGAAAATAAATCCGCTCGTGCATTTTATTAAATATGGAGTAAATGAGAACAGAACCTGCAGTTATGTACCTGTATTCAGAAGCAAATACAATCTGCCTGATGAAGTCGATAAGTATGAATCCTGGCTATGTGTAAATAGTGAAAACAAACATTATCAGAACGTGTTGCTGGATTATTTTGGTTTCATGAATATACTTCCAAAAATATCTGTGGTTTTTCCGGTTTTTAATGCTCCGGTAGATTTACTGAGCCAAGCTGTTAACTCTGTAAAAGAGCAGATTTATACTAACTGGGAACTGTGCATTGCCGATGATTGCAGTGATTCAGCTGACTTAAAACTTTTCTATCAGGAAATGATTAGTGAAAAGGATGATAAAATAAAGATTTGTTTCAGAAATAATAACGGTCATATAAGCCGGGCAACAAACAGTGCTGCTGAAATGGCTACAGGCGAGTTTTTATTGTTTCTCGACCAGGATGATTTGCTTGTTTCTGAAGCACTCGCTGAAATAGCTGTTTATATTAATAAGCATCCTGATACTGATATGCTTTATTCTGATTCAGATAAAATAGATGGTGAAGATAACAGATACGATCCTCATTTTAAACCTGATTGGTCGCCGGAATTGTTGCTGTCATACATGTATGTAGGCCAGGTTCTTACAGTTAGAAGGTCTGTTTACAGCCAACTCGGAGGAATGCGGGTTGGCTTTGAAGGATCTCAGGACCATGATCTTGCTTTAAGAGTTAGTGAAAAATCTCGGCATATCGGTCATATTCATAAAATTTTGTATCACTGGCGCTGTATCCCCGGTTCAACTGCAATGTCAGGGCACGAAAAACCATATTCATTTGATGCGGGGTGCAAAGCTGTTCAGGAAGCTTTGCATAGAAGAGGAAGTAAAGGTGTAGTATTTCAGCCTGAATGGGCAGTTAAAAACGGAACAGGTATTTTTGAAATAAGATTTCCGGATGAAGGTCCGGACGTGACTATTATTATCCCAACGAAAAATAACGGAGTAATGCTGGCAGAATGTCTGGAATCACTTAAAAAAACGACATATAAGAATTGTAAGGTTTTGATTATTGATAACGAATCTGACGATCCGGAAACAATCGAACTTTTACATAGCTCAGGACATGAAATACTGTATATATCTAGCCCTGAAGGCAAGTTTAATTTTTCTTATGTGAATAATAGGGCGGCTGAGCATTCAAAGAGCAATTATATTTGTTTTTTGAACAATGACATTGAAGTAACTACACCGGAATGGCTCAGTAAAATGATCGGCTATGCCCAGCTTGAAGGAGTAGGGGCTGTTGGCGCCCAACTCAGATTCCCGGACGGCAGGGTTCAGCATGCTGGTATTGTTCTTGGTGTTCAGGGTAGGCCAGGTCATGCATTTAGGCTGTTACCGATGGGGGATTCAGGATATCTTGGACTGGTAGAAATAAGCAGGAATTGCATTGGAGTTACTGCTGCCTGCATGGTAACTGACAGGCGTTTGTTTCTTGAAACAGGCGGATTTGATGAAGAACGTTTTGCCGTTGCATATAATGATCCTGATTATTGCTGCCGTTTATTGGACAAAGGATATCGTTCGGTGTATTCTGCCGGTTCAAAAATGATTCATTACGAAGGTTCTAGCAGGGGGTACTCATACAATCCTACAGAGTGTATTGAGGTATCAAAAGTCTATAGAAATAAAATAGATCCTTATCTGAATCTTAATTTATCGCGCGATAATGAGCTGTTTGAAATAACACCCCGTTTTATTTTTTCAACACCGGTCAAAAAATCTATAAAGTTGTTAGCTTTTACGCATAACTTACATTATGAAGGAGCTCCAATATGGCAATTTGATTTACTGCAATCATTGAAAAGGAATAATGGTATTGAACCGGTTATCTCTACCCTGCACGACGGACCGTTACGGGTTAAATATGAATCAGAAAATATACCGGTATTAATTAATGATTTCTTATCTTATTATGATATCGATTCATATTTAACGGCAATGGGAAAAATAAAGGATATTTTATCTGATTACCAGATAGATATCGTTCATGCAAATACGCTTGAATCGTTTTACGCTGTTGATGCAGCTGCACTATCAGAAATCCCTTCTGTATGGAACATACATGAAAGTGAACCCTGGTATGATCATCACCTGTTTAAAAACCTTCCGTCTGATATTGAACAACGTGCATTCAGGTGCTTTACATACCCATACAACATTATTTTTGTTGCGTCTACAACAAGACAAAGATATGAAGCTTTAAACAGTGCAAACAACTTTACGGTAATTCATAACGGCTTGCAATCCGAGACAATTAAAGAAGGAAAAAAAGATTGGCCTAGGGAAAAGGCACGTGAAAAACTAGGATTAAACAAAGAAGATATATCCTTTCTTTTACTTGGTACGGTTTGTGGGCGAAAAGGTCAGCTTGACCTGGTTAGAGCAATTGAGCAAGTTGATTATGAGTGTTTGAAGAACTGCAAATTTTATATTGTTGGATGCCGTGATAATAATTACAGTAAGCAGGTTAGATCATTTGTTCAAGGGTTACCTTCAGATAAAATAAACAAAATCAATTTAGTCAAAGAAACAGGTGATACAGCTTTATACTATCAATCAGCAGATGTATTTGTTTGTACATCAAGAATTGAAAGTTTTTCACTTGTTATACTTGAGGCAATGGCATATGGTTTGCCGATAATAACAACGCCGGTTTCCGGCATTACTGGGCAGGTTTTTAATGGTTATAATGCTGAATTTTATAATCCGGGCGATATAGACAAGCTTTTTGAATTGATCAAAAAAATGCATGATAAAGAACTGCGTTTTGAAATGGGAGAGAAATCAAAAAACGTTCTTGAGTCGCTTATAACTCATGATGAAATGAGAGAAGATTATTTCCGTATTATATGCGAAGCGTATTTTTCAGGTAAAACAGGACAGGAACATAGCAATGTTTTTCAGATTAAATAGATTTGTTTTTAACAGGAATCGGGACTTTAGTAATGATGATGTTTTCTTTTTTATTCATATAATGAAAGCATCTGGAACATCATTTAGAAATATGTTGTGGCCGTTGTTTCAGAGAAAAGATATTTGGCCCAACAGAAATAATATTTTGACAACCAGGACCAACTGGTATCCTCCATTAAATGAGATTCCGGTAATGGATAGTAAAGTGGGTAAAAGATTGCGGTTAATTGCAGGGCATTATCCTTTTGCTGCTTCTGAACTTTTTTCTAAGACACCCAGGTATCTGGTTTTTTTGCGACATCCGGTAGATAGAACAGTTTCTTTCCTAAAACATGCAAGAAGTAATGCTCCTCAATATCAAGGTAAAAGTCTCAGAGAGGTTTACAACGATATAAAATTAAGAAAACATATGATTTGCAATTATCAGACAAAACAGTTTTCATTTAACGGTATTGAGGAATATTATTCATTTGAAAAAGAATTAGTTGTAGATAAAGAAAGACTGGGCATTGCAAAAAAAAATTTGAAAAAATGTGATTTTGTTGGCTTATCAGAAGAATTTGCAAAATCTATTAAATTGTGTGAGAAAATATTTGGTTGGGAATTTAAAAGAATTCTGAATGACAATATTTCAAAAGATGACGTTGAGATTGAAGATAGATTGATTGAGGATATAAAAAAAGAGGTAGCTTTGGATCTGGAATTCTACTCCTTTGCTGTTGAAAGGTTTCGAGATTTAACAAGTGAATATTCGATTGGATAGAAATTATTTCAAATGAATAACGATCAATATAGAAATATAGACAGGGTGAATGTTGGGTCCGGACCGGATTGTTTAATGCCGGGTAAATGGTCCAATGTTGATATAAGAGATTTTCCTGGTGTTGACTTTGTTATGGATGTAACAAAGAAATGGCCTTTTAAAAATCTTGCCTACATATATGGTGAGCATTTCATAGAACATCTTATGATAGATCAGGCTCTTCAGTTCTTAAAATGTGCAGGTAAAAGTTTGCGTGCTAAGGGAAAAATTCGACTTTCTACACCTAACCTTTCATGGGTGATTGCGTCACATTTTAATTTAAATTCAAATAGTAGTGAAGAAACTGTTAATGATACCTTAAGAACAAATAGAGCTTTTCATGGTTGGGGGCACCATTTTTTATGGAGCGAGCAGATGCTTCGCTTTGTTTTGGAATCAATGCATTTTATTGATGTTGAATTCTTTTCATATGGTATAAGCAACGATCCTGAACTTAAAAACCTAGAAAGACACAGCGGCTATTGCCATTTTATGGGTTTTCCCAGTGTATTAATTGTTGAAGCTTCTCGAGGTAATGATGAAATCAGGATTGAACCGGCAATGAACAAGATGCTTTTTGAGGAATATTCCAGACATGTACTATCGGGACATTAGTTTTTACGGATTTCATTTAACCAGTGTAGATTCTGGGTATACTAGTAGAGAAAAAAGAAAGTAGAGTTGATTTATGCCAAAAGCAGCGTTAATTTGCGGTGAACCTGTAAGATCCTGTATGGCTGGAATTGGTGTGCGTTACCTTGAAATGGCCCGTCATTTACCTGAGCTTGGAATTGACAGTGTTCTTGTTTCACCTGGGACAATAGAGCAATTATCAGGAGTTTCCGCAGGTAAAGCGGATATCAGGTGTTTTAAGAAGGGGCAATTAGAGGAAGCCATTCACGATTGCACAGTTGTTATAGCTCAAGGTCAATCAGCAACCTGCGCAATAAAAGAGGTTTCTCACTTGCCGATTGTGATTGATCTTTATGATCCATGGTTAATAGAGAATTTACATTATTCCAGATTTCTAGGGAATGCCCCGTTTGAAAATGATCATGGTAACTGGATGCTGCAAATGTCCCGCGGAGATTTTTTCCTGTGTTCTTCAGAAGAACAGAGAAAGTTCTATCTTCGTTTTTTGACTGCGCTGAAGCGTATAAATCCTGGAATATTTAATCATGATCCTGTACTCGAAAGTCTTATTGCAGTTGTTCCGTTCGGTATACCGGATGCCTTGCCCCAGTATAAACCATATTTGCCGGACCGTTTGAAAAATGAGAAAAGAATTTTGTTTGGTGGTATTTATGACTGGCTTGATCCCTGGGTCTTACTTGAGGCTTTGGAAAAAATCGATAATACGGAGTTAAAAGTATTTTTTATTAACAGTCCAAATCCTGAGACTACGCCTCAGAAAACTGCATCTGAAGTAGAAAAATGGTGCCGGGAAAGAGGATGGTTGCAGAATAGAGTTCAGATGATTGACTGGGTGCCTTTTGAAAGGAGATATGATTTTCTGCGTGACGTAGATTTGCTCGTGGCTCCTCATCTCCCAAGTATTGAAGACCAGCTCAGCTTGCGTACACGATATATAGAGGCTATGGCAGTCAGGTGTCCGGTTATCGCAAGTGAAGGCGGTGCGATTAGTCATCTTCTCGAAAGATTCAAGGCAGGATGGATTGTTCCTCCAAAGAACTCAGATACTCTCGCTGAGGCCATTAAGGAAGCGTTGGGAAACTCAGACGAAAGAGGAAGACGAATAAATGCAGCCGATAAAATACTGGAGTCTTTCAGGTGGGAAAATGTTCTAAGGCCTTTTGTGTCTTTTTGCCAGGATCCGCATAAGGATTTATATAACAGGAGTTTTGAAAATGATATAGATTCAGTGAAAACACAGGATGATACCCACGGGGGCAATATGCCTCTTATTTGCAAATTTGTACGATTGTTAAGGAATTCTCTATGAGCAGCTCAAAAAAGGTTTCTGTTGTCATTCCGTCATGGAACGGTTTAGATCACCTGAAAGTTTGTATTGAGGCCCTGTTATTACAAAAAAATCCGGGAATGGAGTGGGAAATAATAGTTTTCGATAATGGATCATGTGACGGCACCTCTGAATGGCTGGAGAAAGAATCTGCAAGAATAAAACAGATTTCCAGCAATCACAATATTGGTTTTGCCGGTGCCGTTAATCGATTGGTAAAAGCTGCTGATGGAGAGGTTGTTGCAATTTTAAATAATGACACCAGACCGAAACCGGAATGGCTGTCTGCTATCGTAGATTCAATATATTCAGCTTCTTCAGAAGTTGCTGCAGTTTCGGGTATGATTATAGACTGGTCGGGAAAAAAACTTGATTTTGCCACGGGATGTATGGCCTTTGATGGTCATGCATTTCAGCAAGATTTCAATCGGCGGATTGAAAACTCCAGAGTCCCTGAATCTGGAGAGGATCTTCTTTTTGCCTGCGGCGGTAATATGATAGTTCGCAAAGAAGATTTTCTTGAGTACGGGGGCTTTGATGAAGATTACTTTGCCTATTATGAAGACGTTGATTTTGGCTGGCGTCTATGGAGCGCAGGCAAAAGAGTTATTTTTTCTCCTGAAGCGGTTGTCCATCATAGATCCGGTGCCACAAGCGATGCTTTGGGTAATTATTGTCGTGGTTCACTTTTTGAAAGAAACTCATTCATGACCGTGTATAAAAATTATGAAAAGGATCTATGGGAAAAGATGATGCCGGCAATTATGCTTACCTTGATCTCTAGAACTCAGCATTTATTGATAGACTTAAATCCAGGCGGAGACTTAATAAAAAGGGATCCTTTTGCTGGTTCAGCAAAAAAACTATTTAGAAAACAGAATGCTGCAAATATGCATCTATTACTGAAAACATCTGACTATTTCCGGAGAATAATAAATAGCGTTTTTATGAAGCTCCGTTATAACAAAACTTGCTTTAAAATTGAGCACGAAGGTACGATAGCTCAACTTCAGGTAATTAATTTTATCCTTGGAAACATAGATAACGCTGCCTGGAAGCGCAAGACGATACAGGAGAAAAGAATACGCAAAGACATAGAAATATTTGAGCGGTTTCCCCTTTATCTTGTTCCAACTTACAGGGGAGATGAAGAGCTTTTTTCCAGTTCCGGTTTTCAGAGCTGGCTGCCGGAGAATCTGCCATTAATCAGGTGCAGATTAGATGAAATGAAAAATATAGGTAAACAGGGTTAAATAATAATGTCTTTTACATTTTCTGTTGTTATTCCGACTTATAATCGTCTGCAGACTCTTATACAGGTTTTAAAATCACTTGAAAATCAGGTTGATTCCCCTGAATTTGAAGTTATTGTGGTAAATGACGGATCAACGGACGAAACAAATAACTGGCTGAACAACAAAATAAAGGAATACAGCAGACCTTTAAAGATATTCAATCAGGAAAACTGTGGGCCTGCAACAGCTCGCAATCTGGGAATCAAGTCAGCTGAGGGCCTTATTATTGCCTTGCTGGGCGATGATACAATTCCGTCAGAAAGATGGCTATGTGAACATTACAGGGCTCACGAAACCAGAGGTAACCCTGAAAAACTTGCCGTTATAGGTTATACGAAGTGGCATACCGATATTCGACAAACGCGTTTTCTGCGCTTTATTAACGAAACGGGACCGCAGTTCGGGTTTTCTATAATTAATGATCCGGAAGATGTTCCGTATAATTTTTTTTATACTTCAAATATATCTGTACCCAGAAAACTGTTTGATATAGAACTATTCAGGACCGGATTTAAATATCCCGCATGGGAGGATATAGAACTTGGCTTCCGCCTGGTCAGAGGGGGAATGAAGATGGTATATGCTTCCGATGCGATCGTAGAACATAATCATCACACAGATTTAAAGAGTTTTTTTATACGCCAGAAAAAAGTTGGCATATCAGCTATGGTATTTTATAAAATGCATCCGGAACTTGTTAAATCGGATTTTGGAATAGATCCGGAAAATTTATCCCCGTCAGCTGCCGGTTTTGTTCCCTGGGCTGTTGAAGTATTTGCAAGGTTACTTGAACCTTTTCCGGTTGATATTCCCCGGACATGGAACTGGCTTCTTAGAAATTACTTTGTTGAGGGCTTACATTTGGCTATTAAAGATATGAAAGCGGATCTAGTTTAAATTTGGATTCAATTGCTATTTATGTATGCCTCGGTAACTGTTTGAGGATCACCTGTCATTTTAGTTTTTCCTTTTTCTATCCAGATCACGCGGTCGCATAACTGGGTAATCATTGGTATATTATGAGAAACAATTACAGCAGTATTATTGGATTTGATTTTTTCATGAATTAAATTGGAAGATATCTCTGAAAACTTGATATCACCAACGCCCAGTACTTCATCGATAAGAAGAATGTCCGGATCTGCATAATATGCGGCAGAGAAGCCAAGCCTGGTTCTCATGCCCGAGGAATATGTTCTTACAAGTTCGTTAATATGCGAACCTAATTCAGAAAGACTGATTATCTGGTTCATTTTCCTGGCAATTCCCGAACGGCTTATGCCAAGAAGCATACCGCTAAGAATAATGTTATGATATCCGGTTAGATAGGGGTCAAACCCTGCCTGCAAAGATAGTAAGGTTGCCTGTCCTTCTCTTCTGGCTATTCTACCGCCATCCGGCTTTATGATGTTTGCCATCAAACGCAAAAGGGTGCTCTTGCCGGCCCCGTTCCTGCCTATTATTCCTAGGGTTTCGCCATGCTTAAGGACCATAGAAACATCTCTTAACGCCCAGAAGTATTTTTTCCGTTTGGCGGATATATGACCTTTCTTTTTATAACGAACACCAACGTGATGTATTGCAATAACTGAATCTTTAGCCATATTAAAAAACCTCAACAAATTTTAGGATAAGTACGGTCATGCAATTTGATCAGTGCGCTCCCGCAAATTACTAATAGTAAAGAGAAAAGACACGTGCCTATGATCCAGTTCCATTCTGGCCATTGGTTGTGAATTAAAACGCGTCTGTAATTATTGATTAAAATTGTCATTGGATTGAATTGAAGAATATTTTTAAGTGTTTGTGGAAGCTTGTCTATAGGAAAAATTATACCTGATAAAAAGAACCCCAGAGTTAGCCCGTGTGTAAGAAAAAGACGAAAATCCGGCATAAACGGGACAATTGCGGCAGCCAGAAAAGCGAATCCAGTAATAAACATTCCTTCTACTATCATCAATAATGGCAGTGAAATATATGAAAATCCTGGAACACATCCCATAACAAATAAAAATATTATAAGTAAAACAAACACAATAAGGAATTTGAAAAAAATCAGATAAAATTATTGCTGTTGGAAAAACAATTTTTGGTAGATAAACCTGCTGCATAAGTCCTCCGCCCGCAAGAATTGATGTAGAACTTTGCATTACTGTGTTCTGCATCCATCTCCAGGTGACAATTCCGACACATAGAAAAATAACAAAATTTTCACTGCCGCGACTTACTACTCCCTGAAATACAAGATAATATACAGTTAAAGTGAATATTGGATCAAGTATCCACCATACGAAACCAGCATAGGTTCGTTCAGATTCAGCCTGCAGTTCTGCATAAGCTTTATACATTGTAAGTTGAAAACAGCTTTTGCTAAGAAATTTCATAGGTTTTTTCTTTAAATTTTAAAAAACTTTATTAAACTGTAAAATTCTATTGTAAAAGTATATATGAATTAGAGAGCTTGCGGAGAAATATATTAATATAATTAGAAAACAGGACATTATATGATGGATAGTAAACATTTTAAAATACTATATTTTTTATTTCCAGCTATTTCGCTTTTTCTAATATCTATAATAAATTTTTATATTCCTTCAAAATTATCAATAGTTATTAAACCCGGGATAGAGTTAAGCCAGGAACGTTTCAAGATATTTTATGATGCAGGAAATGGATACAGCGAATCTGATTCGTCAGGTTATAAAATTATCACGTCTAAACAATTTACTAATCTTGAATTTAATTTGCCAGCCAGACAAATCAAAAAAATAAGAATAGATCCCGGAGTAAAAGAAGGTGTTTATTTAATAAAGCGTATTTGCATTAAAAGTTTATTAAATGAATACTGTTGGTCTCCATCAGAAATTATAAAAGATTTTCGCCCTTTGCATCACATTTCAGAATTTTGCATAAAAAATAAGTTGCTATATCTGCAATCTATCGGAAATGACCCGTTTTTTGAATACAATGCAGATCCGGAGGTTATTAATAAAGTAAACTTATTCCCCAAAAAGGGTGTTGTAATTGTGCTGGTAATATTAGCCTCTTTTTTTTATTTGATTTATTATTCAGTTAAAAAAATATATTTTAGATTTTTAAATAAATCATCATTTTATTCAGCAAAAAATACTAAGTTAAGAGAATCGTTCTTAAAACGGTTCTTGGTTTTATCATGTATTTATATTTTTAGCTTTGGGATTGCTTTATTTACTTATTGTTTTATCCATATACCGTTTTCAAATCCCTGGGATATTTTAGGACCGTTAACAATTGCAAAAT
>JAVCCS010000149.1 GCA_030765365.1 Candidatus Theseobacter exili | reverse complement strand
TTCCCAAAAATATAAAGACCGAAGCTTTATCACACAATCAGATTAGTCTAAGCTGGGATAATTCTCACGATAATATCAAAGTTGCGGGATACCGGATTTATAGAAATAGTGCCATCATTTCTTCTATTGATAAAAACACATATCTGGATTCTTCTGCAACTGATTCAACTGAATACAGTTATAACATCACAGCCTATGATACAGCTGGAAACGAAAGCGGACGTTCAGAAACCATAATTATTAGTACACCTGAACCTCCGGATACAAAACCGCCAAGCGCACCCAAACGATCAAGTGGAACACACCTATCCCCTACTCATATCAGGTTGACATGGTCTCCTTCGACAGACAATACAGGTGTAACTAAATATAAAATTTACAGAAACAATTCTTTAGCCGGATCATCACTAACCACATCATTTTCAGACAGCAACTTAAAACCCTCTTCATCCTATATATACTCCATTAGCGCCAGTGATGAAGCAGGTAATGAAAGCAAAAAATCTGTACCGATAGTAATTGCTACTCCAGAACCCCCTGACTCTATTGCGCCGGATGTTCCAGGCAGTTTCAATGCAATAGTAATTTCACAAACACAAATTGACTTAAACTGGAAAGAACCTATAGATAACATTGGCGTAGACGGATACAAAATATACAGAAATGGAAAAGAAATATCTTCAATCTCAAACACTTCTTATTCTGACACAAAGTTATCTGCTTCAACTGTATATTCCTACTCCGTTATCTCATTCGACAAGGCCGGGAACGAAAGCAGCAAATCCATCCCTATCAAAATTGAAACGCTAAAACCTGCGGATATTATTCCACCAAATATTCCAGAAAATTTGATTTCACAAGAGGTTTCTCCCACAATGGTTAAACTGATATGGAATAAATCAAATGATAATATCCAGGTCACAGGATATAAAATATATCGAGATGGGAAAGAATTAGCTGATACTAAACAGATCTCATATTCTGATTACAAGATAAGCCCATTATCAACTTACGTTTATTCTGTGAGTGCCTTTGATGAAGCAGGCAATGAAAGCAAGCTGTCAAACCCTATTAAAATAACAACACCTGAGATTCCGGATACTATACCGCCTAATATTCCTGGAAGCTTCAATGCAACAGCAATATCCCCTACTCAAATTGATTTAAACTGGAATAATGCAACAGATAACAAAATTGTATCCGGATATAAAATATACCGTAATGGTAAAGAAATATTCGAAACTCAGGCAATAGTTTTCTCCGATAAAAACTTGAAACCGGCAACTACATATACTTACCAGATCAGCGCTCTTGACAAAGCTGGAAATGAAAGTGACATGTCCAGCCGAATTAGGATTATGACTCTTGAACCACCTGATATTACCGCTCCAAGCATACCTGAAAGCCTCACTGCCAAAGTTGCTTCTTATAATCAAATCATTATCAACTGGAGTAAATCAGCTGATAATCTCAAGGTCGCGGGATATAAAATATATCGAGATGGGAAAGAAATAGCTGATACTAAACAAACCTCATATTCTGATGACAAACTCGTTCCATTAACAACTTACATTTATTCAGTAAGCGCATTTGATGAAACAGGAAATGAAAGCAAGCTGTCAAACCCTATTAAAACAACAACACCTGAAATTCCGGATACTATACCGCCTAGTATTCCTGAAAGCTTCAATGCAACAGCAATATCACCTACACAAATTAACTTGAAGTGGAATCCCTCAACTGACAATAAAAGCATCACCGGATACACTATTTACCGTAATGGCACAGAAATATTTACAATCGATGAAACTGCGTTCTCTGATAAAAATCTGGAACCGTCAACATCTTATACTTACGCTATTATCGCTTTTGATAAAACAGGAAATAAAAGCGATATGTCCACCCGCATGAAAATCATGACTCTGGAACCTCCGGATATTACTGCACCAGGTATACCTGCTAGTCTTAAATCTTCAGATATTTCAATTAGTTCAGTTAGTTTATCATGGCTTAAATCAACCGATAATGTTCAGGTTACAGGTTATAAGATATACCGTGACGGAAAAAAAATTGATGAAACTAAGCAAACCACATATTCTGATGACAGTCTCATACCGTTGACAACTTATATTTATTCGGTAAGTGCATTTGATGAAGCAGGCAATGAAAGCAAACCCGGTAAAACAATAAAAATCAGCACACTTGAACCACCCGACACCATGCCGCCCAGTATTCCGGAAAGCTTCAATGCTACAGCAATATCCCCTACACAAATTGATTTAAGCTGGACCAACGCAACAGATAACAAAATTGTATCCGGATATAAAATATACCGTAATGGTAAAAAAATATTTAAAACCCAGTCAACTACGTTCTCTGATAAAAATTTAAAACCGTCAACAGCATATAATTATCATATCAGCGCTCTTGATAAAGCAGAAAACGAAAGTGACATGTCCAGTCCAATCAAAATTATGACCCCTGAACCACCTGATATTACCGCTCCAAGTATACCTGAAGGCCTCAGAACTAAAGCTGTTTCTTATAATCAAATTATTATTACCTGGAATAAGTCAACCGATAACAAAGAGGTTACTGGATATATGATTCACAGAAATGGTGAGCTTCTTAATACGAGTTTGGATTCAAGTTATTCTGACAGGGAACTTAAATCCTCTTCACAATATATATATTCGGTAGCATCTTTTGATGCAGAAGGAAACGAAAGCAATTCAAGTATCCCTATCAAAGTTACTACTCCTGCCCCTCCCGACACAGAAGCACCTGAAACTCCTCGTGAAATAAAGATTGAATCAATCTCTCCTACAAAAATCCATCTTCAATGGGCAAAATCTACTGATAACGTTAAGGTTTCAGGATACAAAATATTTCGTGATGGAAAGCAGATAGCCATTACTCAGGATATTTCATATTCAGATGTTTTTCTAAAACCATTAACATTATATACATATTCAATAGTTTCTTACGATGAATCCAATAATGAAAGCAAAGCATCTGTTTCCATTAAAGCAAAAACACTGAAACCTTTTGATACTATTGCACCAAGCACTCCGGGAAAGTTAACATGCAAAACCGTCTCTTATAATCAAATTGACCTGCAATGGGATGAATCGAAAGATAATACAGGTGTTTCAGGATATAAAATTTATCGAAACAATAATTTCATTAAAGCTGTATCGAAAACTGCCTTTTCAGATATCAATCTGAAAGCATCAACTGAATATACTTACAGAATAAGTGCCTTTGACGAAGCTGGGAACGAAAGTAAGTCTACCATATCTGTTGCCGGTAAAACCTTTAAACCGCCTGATACAATAGCACCTACTGCACCTGAAAAATTGAGGGCAGAAGCTATATCTCATAAACAAATAGATTTGTTCTGGAATATTTCTCATGATGATACAGAGGTAAAAGGATATACTATTTATAGAAACGGCAATCCGATAAAAACAATTTCCCCAAACACCTTCTCTGATAAAAGGCTGGCGCCATCCTCTCAATACAGCTATCAAATAATCGCTATTGATCTTGCAGGTAATAACAGTAAACCTTCACCTACACTAAACATAACAACCCAGAAACCTCCGGACACTATTGCACCCAGCACCCCGGGAAAATTGAATATCACCGCTGTTTCTCATTGTAAAATTGACTTGAATTGGTCTTCATCTACAGACAACATTAGAGTAAAAGGTTATACGCTTTATCGTAACGGAAAAATTCTGATTACAACTCCCGACACCATGTATTCTAATATAGCTTTAAAACCTTCAACACAATACTCTTATTCAGTAAGTGCTTTTGACAAAGCTGGCAATGAAAGCAAACTATCCAACTCAGAAACGATCATTACACCTGAACCTCCGGATATCGAACCGCCAAGCATCACTAAAGGAATTAAGGTTCGTGCTGTATCTCCAACACAAATCGACTTAAACTGGGAGGAGTCAACTGACAATAAAAGAGTAGGCGGATATATTATTTTACGAAACAATAAACAAATCTTTAAAACCAGTTCATTACAATATTCAGATAAAAACCTAACGTCTTTAACCACATATTCCTATTCTCTAATTTCATATGACGATTCAGGGAATAAAAGTAAAAAATCAAGTATTGTTAATATAACAACACCAGAACCTATTGACACAAAAGCACCCTCTGTTCCTGAAAATATAACAATTATATCCATATCTCCTAATCAGATTGAATTAAAATGGAATAATGCCTCAGACAATGTTGGAGTTGCCGGATATAAAATTTACAGAAATGGCGATTTTATTAATACAGTATCCGCACCATCATATTCTGATACAAATCTTATACCGTCTTCTAATTATACATACCATATAACTGCTTTTGACAAAGCTGGGAATGAAAGCACACAGTCAAAACAGTTAAAAACTTCTACACCTGAACCACCTGACACAAACGCCCCTTCAATTCCAAACAAGCTCAAGGCTAAAGCACTTTCCCCTGTTGAAATCTACTTGAACTGGAATAAATCCACAGATGATACTGGTGTCTCGGGTTATTTGATATATAGAAATGGTAATATATTAACTACAATAACAGGAACATCTTATTCAGATAAAGGCTTGAGCCCATCCACGCAATACGAATATAACGTAAGTGCTTTTGACGAGACAGGAAACGAAAGCAAGCCTTCAGTTAGTATTAATATCATAACTCCCAAACCTCCTGATACTCTTGGCCCAACTGTTCCAAAAAACATTATGGCTTCCGTTATATCTCCCACACATATCAATCTAACATGGGTTCCTTCATCAGACCAAACAGGAGTCACCGGATACAAGATATACCGTAATGGTAAAGAAATCAGCGAAACCGCATCAGCCTATTATTCAGATAAAAGTCTAAAACCATCGGAACAATATATGTACTCAATAAAAGCTTTTGACAAAGCTGGCAACGAAAGCAATATCTCCGAAACTGTAAATATTACCACTCCTGAACCTCCGGACATTAAAGCGCCATCGATTCCTAAGAAAATAACTGCAAAATCCGTTTCATATAAAAGTATTGATCTCATATGGAATCCTTCAACAGATAATATTGGTGTTACAGGATATATAGTATATCGTAATGGTAAGAAGGTCGGAAAAAGCCTGAACCCGAATTATTCTGACACTTCCCTGCAACCATTATTACAATACACTTATTCCGTTAGCTCTTTTGACAAAGCCGGAAATATTAGCAAACAATCCAGACAAATAAAAATATCTACTACTGATATACCAGACACACAAGCACCAACAATTCCCGCACAGCTAACAGCAAAAGCAATATCCCCTGTTCAAGTCAATCTAAAATGGAAAGCTTCAATAGATAACAAGGGTATCGTAGAATATGCAATATATCGAAACAATCAACTGATAAACACTACATCTGCAATCACATATTCTGATGACGGATTAACCCCTTTGACAGAATATATATATTTTACCAAAGCACTTGATAAAGCTGATAATGAAAGCAAATCTTCTAAAATTGTCAAAGTTTCAACTCCTGAAATGCCCGACATAATACCGCCAAGTATTCCCAGGAATCTCCAAGCAAAAATTATTGGTTCAACTCAAATAAATTTGGAGTGGAATACCTCAACTGACGCAAAAGGAATTGGTGGATACAAGATATATCGAAACAATGCACCAATAAGTACAACAAAAGAATTATTCTATGCCGATAAAGAATTAAAACCTTCAAAAAAATACAAGTATACAATTACAGCTTTTGACACATCGGAAAACGAAAGCAACCACACAAGACCAATCAGTGTTTCCACACCATCTATTCCTAAGATTGAAACTCCAAAGTCACCTGCAAACCTGGAAGCCATTGTTATTTCTCCAACTCAAATAGATTTAAGCTGGAGCTACATTAAAGATAATTCGCTAATTGCCGGATACAAAATATACAGAAATGGAACACTTATACACACAACAACGCAAAACAGTTATTCTGACACCAACCTGAAGGCTTCAACTGAATATCAATATGATGTTACCGCATATAGCAAATCAGGGAAAGAAAGCAAGCCCTCCGAACATATTTTGAAAAAAACGACTTCTTTGAAGAAACTTAAACCGTTGAAAAAACCTATTTCTCCATCTGAAAAACTCCTAACTTCAAAAAGCATATTGTTTTATTCAGTCAACGCTTTTCTTGTTTTGAACAAATTACAGTTCCCTGTTCAAAAGAAACTATTCCCGAAATACTCTCAAGCGCTTGACCTTCTTTGGGAAACTATGGAATTTAACAAATACCAGTTGCATTTTGCCTGTTTTTTAAATACTTTTCTCGCTAAAACTCAAACAATTGGTAATAAAAGTGTTTTACTTAAAATCACTGATTTTCTTAGTTTTTTCGGTTCCGCCAAATCGAGTACACGGTTAATACTTTCAGCGGAAAGTACCGGAGGAACTATTTACAGAATTACAAGTCAAAGGAACAGTACTTCCTGGGCAGCAAAAAATCTCATTGATCAATCACCAGACAATCCTATTGGAAAAGCCTGGTCTTCAAAACAGCAAACCCGTTTCCCTCAAGATATTTCCATCGGTCTTTCCAGCTGGGCAATTCTAAAACAGATCAGGTTTAACACAACAGGAATACTAAAAGGAATGAAACCTAAAGAAATAAGTCTTTATTGCTCTCTTGGAACAAAAAGCCGCATCAACCTTTTGAATGTATCACTTGACTCAAATCTTGATCTTCAAACATTTCCATTGTTTTGCCTTGGCAATGAACGTTTTCGCGATATACAGATAAGAATAAAATCCAATCATGGCAACAAGAATTATACTGCTCTCACTGAAATTGAAATAGTTGGCATAAAAACGCCACCTCCAAAACCAAGGATCCTGCTTTCCTCACCATATGCCGGAGACTCCTTGGAGTCCGGGACCTCTACCATGATAAGATGGAGTGCCATAGGCAATGAAATTACAGGAGTTACCATTTTATATTCTAATGATAACGGTAAATCTTTTTCTAATATAATTGCCACTAAAGCCGGTAATAACGGATCATACGAATGGAAAATACCATCCGTTAGCGGATCAGATTTCAGAATAAAGATTTCAGCTTTAGATACAACAGGCCAAGTAATTGCCTCTGATCAAACCCCTGCCGATTTTGTGATATCGCGTATTATTTCTTCTGCCGCTACCAAAGCTAAAATTGCAAGTTTTTCCAGTCAGGTAAATAACAAAACATGGGCTGCCAGAAATGTAATTGATGGAATCATTAGAAGAAAGAGTGATGGAGGAGGCGCCTGGTCTTCAGCCGGCAACAGCAGATTCCCTCACAGGCTTCAAATAGAACTTTCAAAACCTGCAAATCCTACACAAATTCGCTTCTTTACAAAAGGCATCCTTAAAGGCAGGAAACCAAAAATGTTTCGTGTAGATGCTTATTTACCTGAAAGTGGTAGAATTATTAATCTTCTTGAAGCATCATTGGATCCTAACAAAAGTTTCGAAAGATTTGATTTGCCGGGGTTACAACACGAGCCATCTAAGTATATTCAAATTGAAATAAACTCAAATTACGGTGACCAAAACTACACAAGCCTTTCTGAAATTCAGATATATGGTTGTGAAACTAAAACTGATTACTAATTCATCTTTGTTCTATATGAAATAATATCCGGCAATCACCCAAAAACCTTGAGATAAATGTTTTTGACCTGCTGAAAAAAGACAATTACAACGCAATATTTTCAAAGAAAATCAAAATTGCTTATTGTCTTACAATTTCATATACTGATTATATATCCCATAACAAACCATTAACAAATTATTAATTCGGGGAAACTGATGATTTTACCAGAATTGCTTATGCCTGCAGGCAGCCTTTCTAAACTCCGTGTAGCCTTAGCCTATGGTGCTGATGCTGTTTTCGTTGGAGCGTCAGGCCTTTCCATGCGACCGGACGAAGCTTCTTTTACTACTAATGAATTAAAAGAAGCTGTTGAATACACACATTCACATAGAAAAAAAATCTATGTTGGAATAAACACACTGATGTTCCAGGAAGATCTGGCAGAATTAGAACAATGGTTAATAGAAACTAAAACAATCTTGTTTGATGCCGTAATAGTTTCAGATACCGGAGCATTCAGTTTAGTTAAAAAGCTTCGTCCTGAATTAAAAATTCATATTTCAACACAAATGAGCACAGCAAATTCTCTAGCTGCTGATTTCTGGAAAAAAGCAGGAGCCAGCAGAGTTGTCCTTGCCCGTGAATGCACTCTAGAAAATGCCAAAGAGATTTCCCGAAAAAGCGGATTAGAAGTTGAGATATTTGTACATGGTGCAATGTGTGTTGCTATTTCGGGAAGATGTCTTTTATCTGCACACCTATGCGGACAAAGTGGTTCAAAAGGAAAGTGCAAACACACCTGCCGCTGGGAATGGCAGCTCGTCGAACAAAAACGTCCCGGAGAAGTTTTTTCTGCTTTTGAAACAGGACGAGAAACAATCTTTCTAGGATCGAAAGATCTATGTCTTATTGAACATATACCTCAAATTGTAAAAAAACGCATACGCTCAATTAAGATAGAAGGCAGAATGAAAAGCGAGTACTACGTTGCAACAATAGCCAGGGTTTACAGGGCTGCATTAGATATTTATGCAAAAGACCCTGAAAAATATAAAACTAATCAAATCTGGCTAGACGAACTGAATGCAGTCAGCCACAGACCATATTCAACAGGATTTGCTTTTGGTTATCCCTCTGATCAACCCCAGACATTACAAGCTCATAGTAGTGCAACCACCACCTGCGAAACCCTGGGATATGTAAAAAGCATTATTGAAGAAAAACATGAAATATCCATTAAAAACCCCTTTGCCATAGGCGAAGAAGTGGAATGGATAGGCCCCAATATGACTGGAAGTTTTGTAACAGTCAAAGGTATATATAATGAAAATGCAAAACGTTTATTGAAATCGCATTGCGGAACCACTATGACTGTCTCTTTCAATGAAAACATCTGTCTTCCGGCATATTCTGTTTTAAGAAGAAGAAAAAAACAGCATCTTTCAGAAGATTCATGAAAATTAAAATCTGCTTGAATAATCACATATAAAACAAAGAACTTTTTATTAAGTTTTCATAAACAAAAAGGTAAGGAAAAAGAGAAATCTCAATGTCAAATATAATGCAAATCTTAAACAATACTTTTGTAGAAGTCTGTCAAATACTAGCAATAATTGTTATATCAATTGGAATTATTAAAGCTCTAATCATTCTTATTAGGGATGCTCTCCTTGTAGGAAAAACAACTATTGCAATTCCCGAAAGCCGGATTGAACCTGGTCATTCTTTTTCACTAGGGCTCGGATTTTTTGATTGGGAACAGTATTTTGCGAACAACGCTTGCCCCGACCTGGCAAGATATAGGTCAGCTGGCAACAATCATAGGTATCCGTACGTTTTTAAACTACTTTCTTTTAATGGAAATTGCAAAATTCGGCAATACAAATTCACATTGCCCGACAAGAGACAAGGATAATAATATCAAAACCGAATCATAAAACTGGAAGTTAACGGTCTGTTGAAACATAATTTAAATATTGGTATACTTGACAGAATTTTATTTATTGAATTAATAAGAAAGAGCAGTAATGGCTTGGATTGGGTTACTAGGTTGTATTATTTATGTATTACTTATATTATTATTCCCCTGTCTTAAAGGAACATTTTTAATCTTTTCAAAAAGCAGAAATATTCTAATTTGGCCTTTCCCGGTGTATTCAGCAATTGCAATATTTGCAGGAATTACTTTACCACTAATTACATATTATTTTATAAAAAAAGCAGCTAATAAATCGCACAATCAATTATTTAAAAAAAATGCACTGTATATTCTTACACCCCTGGTGTTTTTCCCATTGTTAATGTATGGAATTTTTTTCAGACAATTAATCACTCAATCAGTTTCAGCCAATCTACTTTACTATGTTCCGGTGTTCATCCTTTCATTTGTAATTTTCAGGCTAATCTATGTGCTTTACCCATATTTGGATTCAATAATACTCAAATGGAGATCAATATCAGTTATTATCATATGCAGTACTCTTTTCTTTATGTTATCAGGATTGTATTTTACCTTTACAATAGGGCCTCATTCCGGCGATGAAGGCCATTATCTTACCATGTCTGAAAGTCTATATTACGATCATGACCTGGATATTCATAACAACTTGGGATACCCCGACAATACCCCGGAAATACGCCATCATAATCATGTAAGTGCAAAATCAAGAAACGGCCACTGGTATTCGTGGCACCCTTTCGGTCTTTCTCTGATTCTCGCGTTGTTTGTTCCTGGTGGAACCATTCTTCGTCATTTGATTCTTGGACTATTTGGCGGACTTGGGTGCGGTGGAATAATAATACTATGCAAAAGTTTCAAAGTAAGTACTACCGGAACAATTCTTACAACCGGACTGTTTTCACTAAGCACATTATGGACAGTTTATGCATCTCGCTGCCTTCCGGAAATCTTTGGAGCATGTTTAATAATATGGCTTTTTATTGCTATATTAAACTACAGATATTTTCCATGGTTATCAGTTATTATTGCACTTATTAGCTGTTCATATCTTCCCTGGGTTCATACGAGATATGTTCCCTTATCCGTTTTGGGAGGGGTTCTGTTCTGTTCGTCAATTCTGATAACATCCGGCAAATGGAAACAAAAAAGCATTCACCTTTCAATTTACTGCATTCTTTGTGCTTTGTCCGGAATAGTTTTCATTAAAATCCATTCGTATCTCTTTGCGTCAGCAACTACTTATCCTATCGACAAACTTCTGTTTTCATTTCCTCCCGGAATATGGTATTCGCTCGCAACGAACAAAAGCAGCGTCGCTGTAATTCCTATGTTTGCATGGATGATTACCGCTACTGTTTGGTGTATAGGTAAAGACCCTGTTTATCGTAAAAATGCTGCTTTTGCTCTTCTTTTTTTTCTTGCTGTTCTGTTAACTACATCCGCAACAATATTTTGGAGAGGAGCGGCAAGTGTTCCTAACAGGTTTCACGTAGTTATTGCTGCTTTGCTAATTCCACCAGCAGCCAGGGCATATGACCGCGCAGGGCCTGTTAATAAGTGGTGGCTGATATTCCTTGGCTTACTTTCTTTCACACAACTTTTCTGGTTTTTGTTTTTTTTAAAAGAGATTCGAATAGCATTTTGCAATCTTGCTGATATTTTGGGATGGATCCATCCTTTGTTTTCCGGCCTGGCAACTCCGTTTTTATTTTACCACAAATCTCTGCTCCATTCTTTTGCAATCCTGTTTTTTTCAGGCACACTGCTGATGCATTTTACTAATCAATCTAAAAAAATATTTCATATATTTCTTATTACAATAATATTTTTTGCAGGCATTTACAGCGCTTCTATCAATAAAAGCAGAAAATATCCCGATACTGATCCTGTAACAATTTCAAAACGACTTGAAAACGCAAATCTTGATAATGCTTTCTTGCAATCAAACTGTAAAATAAACGCCAAGCCAATAACCTCATTTTCCAACAAATTTCACAGCAGTAAAATTGCATCTGTAACAACAGAAAAATTAGATTCTGTCGTTAAGGACACTCTTGTCTCTCAACCATTGATTGAAGTTAATGACTGGGCAGACAGGCCCTACAAATGGACTACATTAGTTAAGCCTTTTTATGGAGGCAAAGGGCTGCGTTTATTCTGTTTAAGAGGTCTATTAGAAGGAGAATCCCAAGCAGTATTATGTATAAGAGAAGGTTCACATGTACGTTATGAAAAACCATTGGAAACCACAAACGGCAAAGTAAATACTTGTTTATCTGTTTCCTGTACTGGAAACGGACATATTTATCTGCTAATCAGGTTGAAGAATGAACCGGGAACATTTATTGGAAAATCTATTGTCTGGACACCGTATAATAATAAATTACTTGAAAAGGCAAACTTTACAACACCTGATTGCCTTATAAATACTGATCAACAACCCAGGCAATGATATATGAAAAGAAAAATAATCCAACCAGAACCATGGAAACTTATAAAGAGCGAACAAGGCCCGGATCTAAAACTTTTTCAGGTCCGTTATAACTGGATGGCAAATCCTCGCAATAGCCATGAAATTAAGAGTCTCATTCTTGAATCTGGTGACTGGGTAAATATTGTAGCCTTAACTTCAGATAATAAAGTTGTCATTGTAAGACAATATCGTTTTGGAGTAGGCAAAATAACCGCTGAAATTCCAGGAGGACTCATTGACATAAATGAAACACCAAAAGAAGCAGCCATAAGGGAACTTCAAGAAGAAACCGGATATACCAGCTCTAACTGGAAATACCTGGGCGCCGTTGAACCAAATCCAGCTATTAATAATAACTTATGTCATCACTGGATGGCTAAAAACGCCACAAAAACTCATAAACCCAACTTAGATAAGGGAGAAGACATAATTGTTGAGACACTCTCAATAGATGAAATAAAATCAGAAATTCTTGAAGGCAGGCTTATGCATACCTTGGTTTTTTCTGCCCTTTCAAGGGTTTTTGATCTCTGGAAAGATGACAATTTTTCCGTCCATCACAAACAGTCTAAAAATCGATGAAACATTATCTAATATTCTTTTTTTTATTTTTTTTAATCGTAGAACCGGCAAAATCTGATGAAGAAGTTTTATCTTCCGACGAAGTTTTTGAAATCCTTTATGAAGAAGGCAAACGTCTTGTTCAAGAAAACTTTTCTGATGAGTTTCTGTATGATTATGAACTAATTGATGAAAATGTTGTCAGAAAGGTTTTGATAAGAATAAAAACCATCTTTGAGGACAGCTCGATAATAGACCTTGCCTACTTCAAAGAAGATGCAATTAAACTATATAATTTTTTAGATCAGTACGAGGAAACTGAGCCTTACGCTATCTGGCTTCGCAGTCGTCTTGATTATTTCGAAATAGCGGCTTCATTGTGTGAGGAAAAACAATCTGCAAAACAGTCTTTCACAAAGCTGTCTAAAAAAACTCCAGAACATACTCCTACCGCGACAAAAAAGCATACAATACATCAAGAACAGCCTAAGAAAAAAGCAATTAAATCAAAACCCAAAAAAGCACAACAAGCAAAGTCTTCATGGAAAAAAACTCTATCTCTATGGGAAAGAAAAATACTGAAGAGATCCGCTCCCAAACAAGCGGCACGCCTGGTTCCCAAATTAAAAAGGATTTTTAATTCAAAGGGAATACCTTCTTACTGGGTTTGGCTTGCTGAAGTAGAATCATCATTTAACAAAGAAGCCCGCAGTCCGGTAGGAGCTGCAGGCCTTTTTCAAATCATGCCAAAAACAGCCAAAAGATTTGGTTTAAGTCTTAAACCATCTGACCAGCGTTACAACCCTGAAAAAAGTGCTGCTGCTGCAGCAGAATATTTAAAAATTCTTTACCGTCAATTCCGCTCGTGGCCCCTTGCCTTTGCTGCTTATAATGCCGGAGAAGGAAGAGTTGGAAGATTATTAAAACACCATAATGGCAAAACGATTGAAGATATTCTTCCATATTTGCCAAGTGAAACACAACTTTATGTCCCTAAAATAATAGCAACTGTATCCGTACGGGAAGGTATCAGTATAGAAAAATTGACAGGACAAAACACACCTGCCAAAGAATCATAAACAATAAAATAGTTGTCAAATATTCAAGAGCAATAACAAGTCTGACAAAAGATGTATTTGGGACAATATCCCCAAACCACAATTATTCGTCTTAGTCATTGACTCTTTTGGAACAGAATATGTTCATAATCATTTAGATCCGACTGCATCTGATCCCGGCAAGGCAATTTTCTCTCCCTGAGTCAGTTTCGCGACTTTACCATCAATAGCAGTAACTGCAACTGCCCCTTTCTCCACCTTTACATGAACCTCTCGTGTAATTGCCGAAGTACTTATCTTTACAAGAGCACCTTCAGATACAACAATATTAACACCGTGGGTTATTGTTTCAATATCGCCTGAAGTGCTTTCCACTTCCGAAACACCTTCAAACTCACTCCATTTTATTTCCACAGCTTGTCCTGCTTTAAGATAAGCAGATGTATTTACAGCCTGAATAACCATATTACCCTTAATTACTTTATAGGCTCCCAGTCCTGTCTTTTTATCAACTGAAACAGTAACTTTGTCCTCCGCACTCAGTAAAGCAATTGAATTAGCAGCCTCTGCCTGTGCTATTCCATCACTTAAAGCAACATCCATACTTCCATGAATTATTTCCACACTTGATCCAGAAGGAATTACCGGTAATGGTTTATCCTTACTATAAAAACTCACTTTGCCATACGGTGTAATAACCCGCACTCTTCCGGTCCTGTTTGTAATTAGAACATCTCCAAAAGCAACTTGTGAAAGCACAATTGCGCCGGAAACAATCATAGTAACTGCAAAAAATCTTACTGACTTCATAATAAAACCCTCCTGTAAATGATCGTATCTTCAGTAATTAACTTTAAACTTAAACCCAGAATTTGCAATAGAAGAATGGAATTCGTAAAATCCGGTTTTAAAAATCTTACCACTGATTCGGAATATTTCACAACATGGATTAACCTGCACCATTCTTTTAGTCCACAATATTCAATTTAAAAAACACATTAACAAAGTGAAGTAGTTAGGATAAAGTTAAGAAAAAATATCTAAGATTAAATTATATGATCTGATCACATATGACAGAATAGAAGAATATTTAGAAGCATCTCAACAGCCTGAGCTGACAAAATATATAAAAAGCCTATAAATCTAAGAATTCTTATTAACGATATTTAAAAGACTTGCTAACATAAATGAAAATAACTCCTTTATTTATTGGGAATCTAAAAATAGACTACCCCATTTTTCTTGCTCCAATGGCAGGCTATACAAACTCGCCATTTCGCTATATATGTAAAAAGTTTCATTGCGGTATGGTTTTTACAGAATTAGTCACTGCAGAAGGCATATTAAGACGTTCAGCAAAGACAATGCTTTTCCTTGATTCCTTCAAAGAAGAACGACCTATTGCTGCACACATTTATGGGAAAAACCCGGATTCACTTGCCGGTGCTGCACAAATAATTGATTCTCTAAATCGTTTTGATTCAATTGATATTAACTGCGGCTGTCCCGTTCAAAAAATAGTAAAAAAAGATGCAGGTGCAGCCTTGATGAAAGATCCTGAAAAAATTAAATCAATGGTTAAAATCGTTACACAAGCAACGTCTTTACCTGTAACAATCAAAACTCGTCTTGGATTATCAAAAAATTGCTTCAACATATTTGAAGTAGCTCAAGCAGCTGAGGAAGGCGGAGCAAAAGCAATCTTTGTTCACGCAAGATTTGCTTCCCAAAAGCACATCGGTCACGTTGATCTGAATGCATTATCAAGAGTAAAGAAAGAACTAAATATTCCAGTAATAGGCAACGGTAGTATTCTAAATTCAAAAGATGCTCTTAACATGTTCAATAGTACAGGTGTCGACGGGATAATGATAGGTCGCGGTGCAATAGGCAATCCCTGGATATTCGATGAGATATTTTACAATTTATCAGATAGTGTATATAAACTACCGACTCCTTCTGAACGTAAAAATGCAATAGAAGAACATCTTAGAAGACTTCATAATCATGTAATCAAGGGAAGTTCAGCTGTAAAAAGAAGCCAATTTACTTCTGAACAAGTTACTTGCATCAAATTCCGAAACCACCTTTTAAAATACTTGATAGGCATGAAGGGGCTTGATTGTTTCAGAAAGAGCCTGGTTAAAATAAACACAATAAGTGATATGCTTATTGCAATAGATAATATATTTAAATTTAATAAACTATCTATAGTTGAATAGATACCTCCTTAAACCAGAGCACACAATAATAAAAGTGAATAAACATATATGAATAAAAACAACAGTTTTCTTCAAGAAATAAAAATCCCGGAAAACATCACGATCGTCAGGAATCTTTCTTACCGAAACACTCCTGATACAACCTGTAAACTCGATGTATATTTCATGGATAAAAAAGGCCCGGTCTCATCACCTGCAATAGTATTCATTCATGGAGGAAGCTGGCAAGAAGGAGACAAGTCTAATCCGCTATATATTGAAAATTGCATCAAATATGCTAATAAAGGATACATATGCGTAACTGTAAACTACCGTGTCACATGAAGAGCCCTTCCCCGCTGCTGTAGAGGATGTAAAATGCGCCGTCTCAGGTGACTTCGGGCACATGCCTATGACTATCATATTGATACGAAAAAAATTGGAGCTATGGGAAATTCTGCTGGTGGGCATCTTGTTAGTATGCTTGGGCTTGCTCCCGCTGAAGCCGGCATGGATACTGGTCAATGGGAAAACGAGTCAAGTCAAATACAGGCTGCAGTCAATATTTGCGGACCTGCAAATCTTGCGTATTCAAACAAACAAATTGTTTCAGATCAAATTGAAGCAGTTGACTTATTTCTTGCAGGACCAAAAGAAACATTATCTGAACGTCAAAAAACAGCATCCCCAATAAATTATGTTTCTAAAGAAGCGCCTCCATTTTTAATCATACATGGTACAGAGGATAAGACCGTCCCTGTTTTGCTTTCTGATGGATTTTATCATGCTCTGCGCACAGCAGGAGCCAAAGATGTTACATATCTTCGTATTAAAAACGCACCCCATCATGTTTACACCTTTAGTGCAAATCAAACTTATGTTGCTACAGAAACTTTTTTTGATCGAATACTTATGGAAAATCAAAATAGCGAATATGCACTAAGATGTGAGAATTAGAAAACTTCTGGAACAAGATCAGCAAAATAACACACTGAAATATTATGGTTTGAAAACTTATAAGCTATGAAGGAAAGTCTTTAGCATATTTTTTATTCCACTCTAAAGCAGCTTCTTCTCCGGACAATTTTCGCCCTTCATTATTAAACACTTCCTTCTTATAATGTTCCACATAACATACCATATCAACCATTCTAACTTTAAACTCACCGGATATATCTAAAAACTTAACACCTACATCAAAATGATCTTCTATCCTTTTGCACCAGACAACAATACCATCAACTGGTTTCACAAACTGAATACAAATACTAATCAACATACCTGATTCAATGAATATCGAGGATCTGAACGAAAGTCCTCCTGTGCCAATATTATTTAGATACTCCTTTTTATCGGAAAAAACATCGTACAGATCGTAATGGATAGGAAGGTCTGAGATATATCTGATGTGCTTTCTCATATAACTACCCCCTGCGTAATATATATAATGAGCAAAACCAGTCAGTTCACTGTTATACAGAAACATAATTTATAAACTGCTTTGTATATGTTATTATAATTCGATTATCCAGTTTTTTCACTAGAATAATTCAATTAATTGTCTGGAAATTTATTTTGAGAATTGTTATTGCTCCAAATGCCTTTAAAAACTGTTTAACTGCAGTAGATGCTGCTAAAATAATAGCAGAAGGAATCCGACAAACTTTGCCAAAAGCGGAACTTCTTCTTACACCCGTTTCAGATGGTGGAGACGGTCTTGTTGATATTGCTATACATTCTCTTTCCGGTAAAAAGCAAATCTGCTCTGTACGCGATCCTTTTGGCCGACAGGTTAAAGCTGCCTTCTGTTATATCAGCAATAAAAAACTGGCAATTATTGAAATGGCCAGGGCCAGCGGTCTGGCACTTTTATCACAACAGGAATACAACCCAATGCTTTCATCCACGTTTGGCACCGGTGAACTCATTTCTGCAGCCATGGGTATTGGAGCTAAAAAGATTCTTGTAGGTTTAGGAGGAAGCGCAACGTGTGATGCGGGAATGGGCATGGCAAATTCTCTTGGAATTCGTTTCCTTGATGAAAAAAACCGGGAACTTATTCCTAATGGCAAGAACCTCTTTAATATCCGCAATATTGACATTTCGAAAATTGATATACGAATTGCGACTACTGATTTTGAAGCCTTATGTGATGTCAACAATCCTCTCATTGGAGAAAAAGGTGCAGCACGAATATTTGCCTCGCAAAAAGGAGCAAATTTAGAAGAAGTAGAGTATCTTGAAAAAGGAATAATAAACTTTTCCGATTGTGTTAATACTCTTCTTTGCAAAAAAATACACAATCTTCAAGGCGGTGGAGCAGCCGGCGGATTGGGAGCAGGCTTGTATGCATTTCTAAATGCTTCAATACGTTCTGGTCAGGAAGAAATATTTAAACTCCTTGAAATGAGTAAAAAACTTAGAAGTGCTGATCTTGTAATTACCGGTGAAGGATGCCTAGACAAACAGACACTGTTTGGGAAAGCACCTGCAGGTGTAGCCGCACTTGCCAAAAAAATGGGCATTCCATGTATTGCTGTTGCTGGATCAATAAGAGGAAATATACATCACTATAAAAATGCTGGTTTTTCATCTATTTTCTCACTATCCAATGATAATATCTCTACCAGGCAAGCGATAGATAACGCTGAAAAACTACTTAAAGATACGGCTAAAGACGCTATTAATGCTTTTATTTCCGGGAAATTAGATTAAAAAAATAAAACAAATAAACTATTGCAGGAAGGAAACTGTTAAAATGAATCATATATCAGGCAACTTTTCGAACAAAAACATTAAAAAAAATGGAGCATGCACAGTATGATAAAAACAATCATTTCTAAAATAAAAAAATCACTATTCAAATGTGAAACAGCTCCTAGTCAAAGTCAAACAAATGATAGTTCGGAAAAGTTGGACAAGTCCTCATACCCTGAGCTGCTTGATAAATTATCAAAGATTCATTTTGAAGAAAAAAGAAACGACTCTCCGCACTTATATGAATTCGTAATAATAAAAGAACAGCTGGATCAAGTTAAATCCTGCATGGAAAGTTTCTTCGGTCCTGCTATTAAAATCGAAAATCAAAATCCTTCTCGTCAAACAACAGATCTTACTAAAAGTCATGGTGGAATCCGAAAAGAACAATCATGTTATTTCCTTAATTACGATGGCAATGAATATCTGGCGCTTTTTTGGCCATGGTCTGATGGAAAACGTATAACGGTTAAACTAATTGTTACTGAATAAATTTGTGGGTAGTGGAAAATCACAAGGAATGCTGTGGAAGAATATAGCAAAAACGGTTTGAAATGGAAACGAAGCCCGAGTCAAAAGAGTTAGACATTTTATATCATGATGAGCATTACATTGCTGTAAACAAACCAAGCGGGCTACTTGTACATAGAACCGAATTCATGAGAAATGATCCGGCTGCTGTACAAATTGTCCGCAATCAAATAGGGAAAAAGGTATTTCCTGTCCACCGGCTTGACCGTTCTACATCAGGAGTACTTGTCTTTGCTCTCAGTTCTGAAGCAGCCAGGAACCTCTGCAACTTGTTTCGGACTCGGGATATAAGCAAACAATATCTTGCTGTAGTCAGAGGATACACTGAAGAGGAAGGTTTAATAAATCATGCAATTGACAAAAAAGACGGGAAAGAACCTCAGGAAGCTGTTTCCAGATACCAGCGTCTTGAAACAATTGAACTTGATATACCGGTAGGGCCCTATCCTACTGCACGATATTCACTTGTTAAAGTGAAACCCGAAACCGGAAGAACACACCAGATAAGGAGACATTTCAAACACATTTCTCATCCGGTAGTAGGAGACACAACTTATGGAGAAGGTCTCCAGAACCGTCTCTTTAGAGAACATTTCAACATTCACCGGCTTCTGCTTATGGCCGTTGGGCTTTCTTTCTTTCATCCATTCAAAGAGAATAATATTTCTATTCAAGCACCCGTTGATAATGAACTTATCAATATTTTCTCAGAGTTTAAGTGGGAGAAAGTATAAAAATACTGTTTTTTTTCCAAAACAAGTGTATTTTTAATAAATTTCTTTTTAAGAAAAAAGTGAATATAAAAGCTTTTTTATCTTCACCAAGCTTTAATAGATAATTGAAAGAGAGGAGATTAAGTGATATTGTTTCGCATAATCGCAGTTTTATACGCAGTTTTGTTTATTGGCAGCCAGGCATTTTGTGACAGAATATCCGATCTGGAACAAGAAAATGCTCAACTACGCCAGCGTGTTGAAAATATGGAAGCAACAATTCATCAGATTCAGTCTGCCATGGTTAAAGAAGGGCTTCCTTCCTGTGCTATATCAGCAGCACCTGCCGTCGTAAAGTCACAAAAATGTGCTGGAATGGAAATTTATGGATACATTAAAGCTGATGCAGCTTATGACTCACATTCTACCATGGTTGGCAATTTCAACATGTGGGTCCTGCCTGAATCTGATGTTTATGAAGATGACAATCACTTCAATTTAACGGCAAAACAAAGTCGTTTTGGCATTAATGCTTTTGGTCCTGATTTCTGGGGCGGGACTGCTTTTGGTAAAATTGAAGTTGATTTTTACGGCAGCGGTGCTGAACAAAAAGCTGAACTCCGAATGCGGCATGCATATGTAACATTAGATTGGGCAAATACACAAACCAGTTTACTGGCCGGACAAACCTGGGACGTTGTATCTCCTTTATATGCACCAACCATTAACTTTTTGCCATTAGGTCATGCTGGTAACCCTGGAGACAGAAGGCCTCAGGTAAGAGTAACTAAAGGTTTTGACATTACTAATGAATCGAAATTGAAATTCGAATTAGCTGCTTCCAGAACAATTGGTGATATCTGGGGAGCAGATGTAAGAGATACTGGTGAAGATGCAGCTCTTCCTACATTTCAGGGACGCGTTTCATTAGGATTCCCTCTTATTGGTGAAAAGAAAACAGTAGTAGGTGTTTCCGGGCTCTGGGGCAAGGAAGAATATGAATTAGAAAATCCAGTTGGAGACCACCAGGATTTTGATACATGGATGGTTTGCGGAGATCTGTCATTACCTTTGACAGATGTAATCACGTTAAGAGGTGAAATCTGGACAGGTGAAAACCTTGACACTTTCCTGGCTGGTATTGGTCAGGGCATAAATCATACAACATTGTCAGAAATTGCAGCAACAGGTGGCTGGGGTGCTCTTTATTTGGGACCGTTTGACAAATTCACGTTCAACGTTGGTGCAGGTGTTGACGACCCTGATGACGGAGATCTTAGTGATGGCATGCGTGACAAGAACTATGCAATATTCGGCAACTTCTGGTATGCATTCAATCCTTGCATCCAGACCGGGTTCGAACTTTCATATTGGAAAACAGAATACAAAAACAACGATGATGGTGACAGCATTAGAGCCCAGGGCGCTCTTGTATACTTATTCTAATCCACTATTCAATTAACAATCAGATATGGGGTAAGGATATTTATTCTTACTTCATAATTTTTACAAAAAAATAAAAAGAAAATAATTAATATGAAATATTCAGAAAGCCAATTGGGCAGAATCTTTGTTATTCGTCTTGAAGACGGAGATATCATACATGAAGAAATTGAAAATTTGGCAAAACAAAATAACATTGAATCTGCAGCATTGATTATCCTCGGAGGCGCAGACAAAAACAGCAAGCTTGTTGTTGGACCTCAAAAAGGCCGAGAAAAAACTATTATACCAATGGAACATATACTAAATAATGTTCATGAAATAACCGGAACCGGAACCCTTTTTCTTGATGATGCAAATAATTCCATCCTTCATATGCACATATCCTGCGGCAGAAATGACAATTCAGTAACAGGCTGTGTTAGGAGAGGCGTTAAGGCCTGGCACGTAATGGAAATAGTTCTTTTCGAACTTACAGGTAGCCCTGCAAAACGAATTTTAGACCCGGCAACCGGATTTAAATTGCTTGATCCTTGCCTGGGAAACTAATCTTTCATTAATTAAATCAATTTCAGTTTTAAATTGCAGATAATTAATTCATATCAACTTATACAAATTATTCTGATATCATAATAAAGGATTTGATTAACCTTTTATGTTCGGAGAAAAGCTATGAATTTAGTGCTAACGCAAAAAGAAGCACGCATTCTCGGATCTCTTATTGAAAAGGAAATTACAACTCCGAATAATTATCCTCTGACATTAAACTCACTCACCCTTGCCTGCAACCAAAAATCAAATCGTAACCCTGTTATGCAACTGGATGAAAAAGCTGTTATAAGATCAGTACTTGATTTAAGGCAAAAAAAACTTGTTTGGGAAAAATATCCCGCAGGAAGCCGCACACCTAAATATGCACATAGTATTCTTGATGTATTTGAATTTTCTCCTCACGAACTTGGAATAATATGTGTGCTTCTTCTCAGGGGTCCTCAAACAGCTGGCGAAATGCGCACTAATACTTCACGGCTTTGTTCATTCAATGATTTATCAGAAATTGCTTCTGTTATGGAAAGACTGGCTGAAAGAGAAGACGGCCCATATATAATGCAGTTACCGCGTCAGCCGGGACGCAGAGAAAACCGGTATGCACATCTTATGTGTGGACCGGTAGAAATTGAATCAGAG
>JAVCCS010000135.1 GCA_030765365.1 Candidatus Theseobacter exili | reverse complement strand
GTTGTGGCTGGAAAAACTTAAATTTTCCCCACAAATCAAAAGTATCCACCCTGCCCTAATCCTTACCGGTGTCACTTCGATCAGTGCCCAAATACTTTTTATTAGAGAGCTTTTTGTTCTTTTTTATGGAAACGAAATTATTATCGGGTTTACACTCGCTATATGGCTTATGTGGGGTGCGTTAGGAAGTTCCTTGTTAGCGCGGATTACTGACAGAATTAGTCTTCCATGCGAGTTTTTTTCCTGGATACTGCTCTTAGGAACTCTTCTTATTCCGCTAACTATTATTTCAATACGAGCAATGCCTCTTTTTTTAGGCCCACTGGGAAACCAGCTTCATGGACCATTGATAATGATTTTTGTCTCTGGAGTTCTCCTATTCCCGTTCTGCATTATAAATGGCCTGTTTTTTGCTTCAGGATGCCATGTATTACGCTTAACAACTAATAACCGCAGCCTTCATCATTTAGCTATTGGTAAAATGTACACGCTGGAAGCCTTTGGAGCAGTTATAGGGGGTATTATTACCGGAATTCTTCTTATTAAATATCTAAATGCATTTTCAATCGTGATGATACTAGTCACAACTAATGCAATCGCATGCTTTTTCTTATCTTCCTTTATGAAAAAACCTCGTAAAATTATCTTAGCCGCTCTACTATTTTTGTCTCTTTCATTAGGTTTTTCTTTTTCGGGTGCAACTGCTTTTCTTGAAAAGACTACTTTAAAACTGCAATGGACAGGATACAATCTGATTGCTTCACAAAATTCTCCTTATGGTTCTATAAGTGTAACCTCCATAGATACGCAAAGAAACTTCTATCAAAGCGGCCTTCTGGCTTTTTCTGTTCCTGACCGTTTCTCTTCCGAGGAAGGGGCACTAATACCTGCTCTCCAGCATACTTCACCCAAAAACATATTAATTATCGGAGGAGATGGAGGGGGTGTGCTTAAGATCCTTCTTAAGATTCCAGGAATAGAACATGTAGATTATGTCGAACTTGATCCCGCTCTTGTAAATATATCACTCAATAATGTCCCTCTTGAAAACCGAAAGGCTCTTCTGGATAAACGCGTAAGTATTCTTAATACAGATGGCAGAATGCACCTGAAAACTGTTTCAAATAAATATGACATGATTCTTATTTATCTACCTGATCCGTATACAGCACAGATTAATCGTTTTTACACCGTAGAATTCTATCAATTTGTTGCAAATGCTCTAAAAAATGACGGGGTTTTTTCCTTTTCCGTAACCTCATCTGAAAACTATATTGGTAAAGAACTGGCGCAATTTCTTTCAAGTCTGCTTAGCAGCCTTCAAAAAGTATTTCCTGAAGTTGAATATCTTCCAGGTAACAGGTGTATTTTTTTAGCTTCAAAAGAAAAAAATCTTCTCGTTACAGATCCAATAATTCTTGAAAAACGCATTTCAGCACTCGGGATTGAAGCAATTTATATTAGAGACTATTACCTGAAATACCGATTATCAAAAGAAAGGATTCAGTCCTTTAAAGAACAGCTTAAACAACCGGTTAGCACGGGAATATGGATCAATACCGACTTTCATCCTATCAGCTATTACTTTGATATGATTTTCTGGAGTGCACAGTTTAGTCCCAAACTAAAAACATTTATTTTATCAATTTCCCGGATAAATTCATTATGGATATTGTGTCTTCCTATATTTGCTCTAATTGTATTTTTATGGGCAAAAGTCTCTCGAAAGGGAGCAAACAAAACAATTATATTATCTGCAATCTTTATTGGCGGAATCACTGAATGCAGTTTGCAGATTGTAGTCCTAATTGCATTTCAGATAATATATGGCTCAGTTTATTACAAAATCGGCCTTATTTTTATGATGTTCATGTTAGGAACCGCTTTAGGTGCGGGAATAACAAGAAGAAAGAAACCCACAAACTTTCATATGCTTATTGTGCTTCAAAGCTTTTACATAATGTTAGCAGGAGTGCTTCCTTCTGTATTAAAATTACTTCAAAATGCCTCCCCTGGCCCTTTTGAATTTTTTACTGAAAATATATTATTTCCGGTTCTTCCCGCTTTAACAGGATTTGTCGGAGGACTTCAGTTTCCAGTTGCAGCAAGTTTTTTTCTCCTGGAACAAAGAAAACTTGGAGCATCATCAGGAATGACTTATGGAATGGACCTCGCTGGAGCCGCACTAGGATCTTTATTAATAAGTTTCTTTATCCTTCCTCTTGGAGGAGTAAAAACCACATGTCAATTCCTTGTTTTCATTAACTTACTGGCAATTCTTATATTGTTTGGCTTTAGAAAAAGAACTAATAAAAAAACTTAACTGTCAAAACTGCAATAAATGAATAAATAATAACCATATATCGTTACTTATTAAAAAACAGTTGTATTATTGTTTGCGAAATTCATATAATTTCAATACTTATATAGATACTGATAAAAGAATATTTATTAAATTTTAATTCTCATTACATAGAATTTGCTTATGAATCCATTTCTTATAGGTCGTGAAGGCTATTGCAAAGGGGAACTCTTCGAGTTGTCCAAATCGGAAATAAGTATTGGACGAT